>PLSX01000285.1 GCA_003165315.1 Acidobacteriota bacterium | reverse complement strand
TTCCCGGATTGATGCGGTACTTATCGAGGGCACGAGCGCAATCGGGGTATTTCGTCAGCAGGACGTGGCCGTTGTAGTGGAAATCGCCGATGATGGGCGCCACGCAGCCAAGGTCTCGCAGGCGGGTGACAATCTCGGCCACGGCCGCGGCCGATTCCGGCATATTCACGGTGATGCGGACCAGTTCCGACCCGGCGTCGGCAAGTTCCTTGCATTGCGTCACGGTTCCGGCGATGTCGGCCGTGTCCGTGTTGGTCATGGATTGAACGACAACAGGCGCCCCGCCGCCCACCTGAATGTGGCCGACTTTGACGCCAACCGTCTTTCGCCGCGTGATGGGGAATATTTGCATTTGCAGGTTTCTACAACGCTCTGTAGTAGCAGCCCTTCCCTAAACTTCAATATATCTGCAAAGAAGGAATTGGAATGCACCGCAAAATTGAGACAGGTAAAATGGGGCCACAAGCATCATGCAATGGATTTCGGGTTGCTCGCCACTCACCACTCGTCACTGGCCACTGCTCTTCAATACGGTCTAAACGTCTTCACCAAGTCATTATACATGACGAAGGCGGCGAGAAGGAGGAGGAAAACGATGCCTACCTGGACGAAGCGCTCTTTAACCGCAAGGCTTAAGTCACGCCGAATCAATCCTTCAACCAGCAGGAGAAGTATCACTCCACCATCCAGCACAGGAATGGGAAGCAGATTGAAAATTCCCAATTGCAGGCTGATGAATGAAATCAAGAGAAGGAGATCGGGAATTCCAGCGCGATAAGCTTCGCCCGAAATTTGAGCGATGCCAATGGGGCCGGAAAGCGAGCGAGCGGACATTCGCCGGGTGGCGATTTTGCCCAGAACGTCGAATGTGGTGAGGCAATTTCGGGCGTTGTCGTCCAGAGACGCCTTGAGCGCCTGCCCCCATGCCAAATGGCGGACAACCATTCCATTATGGAACCAAAACCCAACTCGCCACCGCTTTTCGCCCATCAATTCGCCATAGGTGGGCTGGACGGGAATTTGGAGGCTCTTGCCTTCGCGGATTACATCAAAGACGACAGGTTTGCCATTCCCGGTCTGTATGGCCAAGGCAACGCTGGGAAAGTAGAAGACCTTGCGGCCATCTATTCCCACAATCTCATCGCCAGGCTTAAGCCCCGCCTTGCTGGCCGGCAGTCCGGGCTCAACGCCTTCAAGAATGCCGCGGGCAACGGGATCCCATCCCATATAGCCGGCTCGATTTACACCCTTTGCCGAGGGGGTAATCGTCATCTTTTCGATTTCGCCGTTATGTTCAACTTCCAGGGGAATCGGCTGGTTGGCGCTGGTAAGGATTTTGTAGTCAACATCTTCCCACTTGGGGTTGTCCTGGGAGCCAAGCTGGAGGATCAGGTCTCCCGTCTGGATATTGGCTTGGGCGGCGGGCGATCCGGCTTCAACGTCGCCAATGCGCGCGACTTGATCGAGGTAGGAAGGGCGCTGAAAATGGAACTTGTAGAGTCCGGTCAGGAGGGAGACGGCCAGGAGGACGTTCATCACCGGCCCCATCACTACGATAACAAAGCGCTTCCAGCGGGCTTGGGACAGGAATTCACCTCGGTCCCCTTCGCGAACTTCCGAGGGATCGTCTCCTGCCATTTTGACGTACCCGCCAAAAGGCAGCACGCTGATGCGGTAATCAGTGTCACCGCGTTTGAAGTGAAGAAGAGTCTTACCGAATCCCAAGGAGAAGACGAGGACTCTCACACCAAAAGACTTGGCGGCCACGAAGTGCCCGGCCTCATGAATGAAGATCATGAGCCCCAGCACGACGACCACAACCAGCGCGTCCGTGACGAAACTACCTAGCATCTGTAAATTGTTCTCCCGGGCGATATGCCCATGTTGCCTGCGTCCATGTTCTTTGATGCTTCACGCCGGCAAATGCATTCAGAATCATCGCAAATAGCGGAAAGGACATTTTGCCATCTTAGGATTTCGTGGCCAAGCTCATCTATTGTGGCGTTTCTACGCGGATAGAGCTGCAACCACTTCCGCGGCACGGCGGCGGGCTTCCCGATCTCCTTCCAAGACATCATCCATGGAGCTAACGGATCCAAAGGAGTCCATTTGACGCATGACCTCTTCAATCAATCTTGGGATGGCGGAAAACCTCAAACGGTTGTGCAGGAACGCATCCACGGCAACTTCATCAGCAGCGTTCAACACACAGGGCATAATGCCACCCCGTACCAGGGCCTCGCGCGCCAAATCCAGGCTGGGAAAGCGCCGGGTATCAGGTTTGCCAAAATGCAAGCGACCCGCAGTGACAAGGTCAAGTCCCAATTCGCTTCCCGAGACGGCCACACGATCGGGGTAAGTCAGCGCATATTGAATCGGAATGCGCATGTCAGGAACGCCCAATTGAGCCATCACAGACCCATCAATAAATTCTACCATGGAATGGACGATCGACTCAGGGTGGATAATAACGTCAATTTGTCCGGGAGCAACGCCGAAGAGCCAGTGGGCCTCGATGATTTCAAGGCCTTTGTTCACCAGCGTCGCCGAGTCGATGGTGATTCGCCCCCCCATTCGCCATACCGGATGCTTCAGGGCTTGCACTGGCGTGATGGAATCAAAAAGGCGGCGGGGAGTCTTGAGGAAAGGACCACCAGATGCGGTCAAAATGATCCTTTTGACTTCCCTTGGCTGCCCGGAGCGAAGGCACTGGTGGACCGCACAGTGCTCACTGTCAATGGGAAGCACCTCAATGCCCTGTTTGGCAGCCTCGCGCATCACCAGTTCCCCTGCGGCTACCAGGGTCTCTTTGTTGGCCAACCCCACATGCTTCCCGGCTCGAACGGCTTCGTAAGTAGCTACCAGGCCGGTGGTCCCATGCCCGGCGGAAACCACGAAGTCCACAGCATGGTGAGTCGAGGCTTCCACCTGCCCCTCGGTCCCAACGGTGATCTTGACCCGCCGCTTGTATCCAAGCCGCTTCAACCGGTCGTGCAGTTGAGCCTTATACTCCGGGCGGCAGACCACGACGATTCTGGGATGGTGCTTTACCACCTGCGCGGCGAGGGTTTCCAAATTCTTCCCCGCCGAAAGTGCCGCTACATGGAAGCGGTCGGGCAGACAATCCACGACGCGCAGACAGTTCTGACCAATTGAGCCGGTGGAACCGAGAATACATAAACCTTGGGTCATGAGAAGGATCCTAGCACGAAGAGGGCCAGCCATAGTGCCGGCGCGGCGAAGATGAGGCTATCGATGCGGTCGAGAAATCCCCCATGCCCCGGCAGGAGGGTGCCCGAGTCCTTTTGGTTGGCCCCGCGTTTGATGGCGGATTCAACCAGGTCTCCGATTTGGCCCACCACCGCGATCCAGGCTGCCAACAGCATGACTGTTTTGAAGTCGGCTGTCTTCCAAAGCCAGTGCGCAAAGGCCCCGGCGGCGAGGAGACTTCCGGCTAGCCCCGCCAATGCGCCTTCCCAGGTCTTGCGAGGGGAGATTCGGGCGAAAAACGGGGTGCGCCCCAGCGGCCGGCCCACCAAATACGCGCAGATGTCTCCGGCCCAAATCGCCAGGAACAGGAGCAACAGCAGCAGTGAGCCCGCGCTCAGTGCCGGGACGTGGCCCATTCCGACCATCACGTCGCCACCAAATGATTGCGTGGCAAACCGAATCGGTACCAGGCAGGAAAGTGAGAGTCCGATGTATAGAATTCCGAAGAGGGTCGCCGAGGTCGCTGCCAGATAGTCCTTCAGATCCATGCTTCGCCGCATGGCGAATGTAGAGATGATCAATAGGAACGCCACCAGCAGGAAGAGGACGACCGAGTGGTTCACGTTCCGCGGCAGCGCCTGGGCTGCGCACAGTAGCGCCGAGGCTCCATAGCCAATCCAGGAGAAAACCTTGACATCCATGCTGCGGCACAGGGCAAAGTACTCCCGCAAGGCAAGCACGATCCCAAAAATTACCGCCAGGAGGAAAAGCCATTTCGGAGACCACCCGATAAGGTAAACGACAGGGGGAATCAAGAGGATTGCGGTCAGGGTACGCTTTATCATGCAGATATCAATTTTGGATTTTAGATTTTGGATTAATCTTGCTTTTGAGAACGAGAGCTATTAGGGCGGCGCGAACCCCCCAATCAAATCCAAAATCTAAAATGTCCTTAACTCAGTCCCAGGCCACCGTAGCGGCGTTCGCGCTTCTGGAAATCAACAATGGCTTGGAAGAGGTCCTTTTGCGTGAAGTCCGGCCACAGAGTTTCCGTGACCCAGAGTTCGGCATAAGCCACCTGCCAGAGCAGAAAATTGCTCAGGCGCAATTCCCCGCTGGTTCGAATCAGCAGGTCGGGGTCTGGAAAACCGCGGGTGTAAAGGTGCTCGCTCAGCATGGATTCATCCACTTTGATGGCGCCATTCTGCTTTGCTTTTTCCAACAATTCCTGCACGGCATCCACCAGCTCTGCCCGCGCCCCGTAATTCAGCGCCAGGACAAGCCGCATACCGGTGTTCTTTCGAGTCTCCTCCAGGGTGTTTTTCAGATCATCGACCACCGGCTTGGGAAGCTCATTAATCCGTCCAATAACCTCCAGCCGGATATTCTGACGGTTGAGCTCGTTGATCTCCTTTTTCAAATACTGCCGCAGCAAGCCCATCAAGAGCTTGACTTCGGTGTGAGGTCGCTTCCAGTTTTCCACGGAAAAAGCGTAAAGGGTAAGGTAAGGAATGCCGACGCGTGCGGAGGCTTCCACAGCCTGCCGGACGGCGCGGATGCCTGCCCTATGGCCGGCGATTCTTGGCAGCCGGCGGCGTTTTGCCCAGCGTCCATTCCCATCCATGATGATGGCAATGTGCTTGGGCAAACGGTCGAGGTCGATTTGTTTCAGGAGATCTTGATCGACAGGTTCTGTCTTCACTTGAACTCTGACCTTCTGGAATCTCAAGTAAATAGAAACCCTAGNNGCATGGCCAGGATGGCCGTGGCACGGAAGGGATGCGCTCGTGCCACCTTTCGATTGACTCCCAGCTACGAAGGCGGTATCGTCTGCGCAGGTCGGTGGTCGCGCACTCGTCTACAAATACTGGGTCAAGGGAGGCCGGGAATGCAGTTCTTCGGAAAAAGCTTGTCTGAATATGTCAAATTCGAGAGTGGATTCCNNGATTCTGGTCCTGGTGGTGGGCCTGGCAAGACTAATTCTGTCGCTTGCCGGCGTACCCAACGCGAAGGTCAAATTCCTCAGCATCACCGTCGTCTTTCTCTTGGGAACGCTCTACTACTCCATCAAGACCTTCAAGAGTGGCTTCGGGAGCTACAAGCAACTTTTGCCCATCCTCGCCCTGCCCGTGATTCTCGGTAACATCATTATCATCAGCGGGATCGTGCTTGCAATTTTCACCCACAAAGACAACATCTTCAGCTCACCTGAGTATGCCAATCACGTCGATGGCAAATCCTGGGGTCACGTGGGTGGCCATGTGCTGGTCATGTTGATCGTGCCTCTTATCCTGTGGATGATTGGCTGCTGGTTCATGTTCATCGGCAAGAAAATGGACAGAGGGCCGAGACCGGCGTAGCGCACTCGACACTGCCATCAACTCGTCTCCCCAAAATCGATCATGCGAGGGGGCGTGCGGAATCCCCGCGTAGTACTGGCAAGATAAGCCGCGCCAAGCAAAAACCAGATCCCACCGACTACTTTGGCGATACTGTCCAGATTCCACCAGATGATGCCGCAAAAGACTGCCCCAAACAACGATAGCAATGAATCGGCAATTGTCCGAAACTTGCTTTTGTGGGGCTGCACAAAGGCAAATTGCCAAAAGGCTGCAAGATTCACATTCATAAACGCAAAGAAGGCCCCGAAATTCAGCAGTTCACCCGCATGTTCATAAGCGTTGCCGATATGCTGAAGGGCGATGGCGCCAACAAAAGCGATTCCCCCGACAATCAGGATGTTATAAGTGGGAGTGTTGGTGCCGGGGCTCAAGTGGGCGAAGATTTTTCGCGGTAACACGTTGTCGCGGCCCATCCCGAACAGCAAACGGGCAGCGCCCACGATTCCGGCCAGTCCACCCCCAAGTTGTGCCAGTAGGATGGTAAAACCCATCCCATGAAACAGCCCATGCCCCCCAACTCTATCGCACACATCCATGAAGGCTGTTTCCAGATTCGGCAGGGTGTGCCAATCCGGCCAAACGCGCTGGCCCAGGTATGCCAGAAAGCCGCCAAATACTCCTGTAAACAGACAGACCAGGACGACGGCGAGCAGCACGTTGCGTTTTGGATTCTTCACGTCCTCCGCCAGCGTCGTGACGCCGTCAAAGCCAATGTAGGTGAGCGCTGCATAGGAAGTGGCCGTCCAGACCGTATGGGGGGAGAACGTTCGGGGATTGTAAAAAGGTTGAGTTGATACGAGGCCTCCCCAACCCTGGCTATGAAACAGGAAACGAATCGCCAGAAAAATGAACGCCGCCGTTACCGAGCACATGGCCGCC
Organism: Acidobacteriota bacterium; assembly: GCA_003165315.1. GTDB lineage: Bacteria > Acidobacteriota > Terriglobia > UBA7540 > UBA7540 > Bog-366. The sequence goes on along the minus strand of PLSX01000285.1, from coordinate 7,172 downwards.
AGCAGAATCTTGTCAGCTCGGGCGGAAGTCTTGATTCCGCGCAGATTGGGAGCGGTCATCAGGACCACCACTATCAACATCGCCAGGGCAAACGGAATTTGCGGTAAATAGCGTGAATGGAAGACGACAGCAACCCAGATGCCATTGACAAGCGGTATCAGGAGGTAGTCAAGCAGCATCGCCCAGCCCACCAGGAATCCCAAGTACACGTTCAGACCCCTCCCCACGTAGGTGTAGGCAGAGCCGGCCGAAGGATAGATCGCCGCCATTCTCCCGTAGCTAAACGCGGTAATCAGCATGGGTAAGAGGGCGAGCAACAGCGTGGTTACAAAGTGGCCGTCCGACAGTTTCTGCGCTACGCCAAACAGGGGGATGGGAGCGATGGGCTGCACCAGCACGATGCCGTAAAAGACCAGATCCCAGAGAGAAAGAACCCGCCGCATCTTTGGCGCTACTGCTTCGCTGGCCGGACCTGGCTGAGAGAGATCTTCCATGGCGTGGGAGTATAACTTTACGGAGGAGGCGGGTGGTAGAAAGAAAAAGGCAAAGGGCAAATGTCAAAACGCAAAAGTGAAATCCAAAACGAGTTGGAAAGGCCTGACACCCTTCGCCTCGGCATACTGCTTACGTGCTTTTCGGGCTACGGGGTGTGCATTCTTACCCCAGGAATTTGCCGGGCATGACGGTGGTGATGGCCAGCATGGCGGTTAGGACGATCATCACGATGCACGTTGCCCACGCAATGATATTGAAGAAGCGGCTATTCTTATACTTTCCCATGATGTCTTCACGGTTGGTGAGCTGCAACATAAAGATAACCACAAAAGGCAGCAGCACGCCGTTGGCAACCTGGGAAAGCAGGATGATGGGAACCTGCTGGTCTTCACTCAGCAAGACCACGGCCAGCATTCCCAGGAAAATCAAGCCGGAGTAAAGCCAGTAAAAAGCCGGGGCTTCGTTGAAGCTTTTGTTGATACCTGATTCCAGCCCCAGCCCTTCGCAAACATAGTATGCAGTCGCGAGGGGCAGGATACAGGCGGAAAAGAGCGAAGCATTAATAAGTCCCAGGGCAAACAGCCCGCTGGCCGCGGGACCGGCCAAAGGACGAAGGGCCATGGCCGCGTCTCCCGCATCCTTGATATCGCGATGGCCTGTTACGTAGATGGTGGCGGCGCAGGCGACAATGATGAAAAATGCCACGACGTCGGTCATGATGCAGCCCACAATCACATCCATGCGCGAGTAGATGTAATCCTTGATCTTGACCCCTTTTTCCACCACGGCTGACTGAAGATAGAACTGCATCCACGGCGCGATGGTGGTTCCAACCAAACCGATAACCATGTAGAGATATCCGGACCCGAATTGGAACGAGGGCTTTACCGTCGCCACCAATGAACTGGTCCAATCCGGGTGCGCCAGGAGACAGGAAACCGGGTAGGCCAGATAGACCACGCACGCCGCCAGGAACACCTTCTCAACATAACGGTAACTTCCCTTCACCACCAGCAACCAAACAAAGATCGCGCCCAGGGGCACGGCAATGAATCGGCTCATGTGAAAGACTGAAGTACCAGAAGCGAGCCCGGCAAACTCTGAAACGGTGTTCCCCAAGTCGGTGATGATCAGCAATACCATCAAGATGAACGTTGTGCGGAAGCCGTACTCCTCCCGAATCAGGTCCGCTAGTCCCTTGCCGGTCACCACGCCCATCCTGCCCACCATTTCCTGAACGATAATCAAGGCTACGGTAATGGGAATCAATGTCCAGAGCAGCGAGAAACCATATTTGGCTCCGGCTACCGAATAGGTGTATATGCCGCCTGCGTCGTTGTCCACATTGGCCGTGATGATGCCCGGGCCCAGGACCGACATGAAGATCATCAGCTTGATTCCGATGTTCTTAAACCGTTTGCTTTTCAAGGCCATGGAAACTCCAAAGGGCTGTTGTGACGAGTGACAAGTGACAAGTGACGAGCAAGCGCCCAGAGTCTAGCGATTGTTGCTTCTCACTTGTCAGTAGCCACTCTTCCCCATCTTTCTTGCTCGTCACTCGTCACTTTTTACTTTTCACGGCTTGTTAATCACCTGTTCCAGGACGTCGTCAGCGGTAACCATGCCCAGCAGGTGGTTTTCCTCATCGACAACCGGAAGAGTCATCAAATTGTATTTGTGAAAGAGGCCCACCACGGCTTTAACGCTTTGCTGGGCCTGGACGGAAATCAAGTCCTCCGTGGAAAGGTCCGCCAGCGGTGAATTGGCGGCTGCCAGCACGATGCGGCCGATCGCCACCGCCCCTTTTAGAACTGCTTCATTGTCGATCATGTAGATCTGTTGGATGGCTTCCACATGCCCTTCAAAATTCCTCAAAGCCTCAACGGCGCCTTCCACCGTGGCAGATTCATGCACGAAGACGTATTCGGTGGTCATCATTGACCCGGCCGTATTTTCCTCAAAGGCCAGAAGTTCCCGCACCTCTTGCGCCTCATCCTTCTCCATGTCAGCCAGGACTTCAGCGGAAGTTTCCGGAGAAAGTTCATTCAAGACATCGGCCGCCTCATCGGGAGGCATCTCTTCCACAATGTCCGCCGCCTTCTCAGTGGATATGCTTTCCAGTAAATCTGCCTGCATCTTGGTGGGAATCTCGGAAAGAGCATGTGCCGCCGTCTCGTCGTCCAAAGATTCGATGACGGCCTTTTGCTCGTTGTAACTCAAATCCTCCAGAATGTCGGCGATATCGGCAGGGTGCAATTCCGCCAGCCGGTCATAAGAAATCCTCAACTTCACTCGTCGCGCCGGGTCCGATTCAATAAGATTTACAAACTCCCATTGAATCGTGCGGGTGGAAAGGGCGCTCGTAATCATCCGGATTCGGTGTTTTGACATGGTGCCCTGAAGCAATCGCCGAACGGCTGAAGCCAGTCCCACGTTGACAGCGAGAATGCGAAGTTCGGTGTGGCCGTCAATCGGCTCAATATCAAAATCCACGTCGTTTACCCTCACCACTTTGCGGTTGTCGACGTCAATAATCTGCTGATCGAGCACATCATGGTTGATTCGGATGAGGCCTTCATCCAAGGCGTAGCAGCGAATCTCATCCCGCGACACATTGGTTTGGCCGGCGCGTACAGAGATCGATTGGATTTGCGTGTAGGTAATGCACAATATTTCCTTCTGGGGTGTTCGTACCAGATAAGAAGCCACTCTTGCGCCCTTGTTGCCAGGATCGACGCAGAGATCTTCCACCTTTCCCAGGAACTCACCTTTTACGCCGAACATTGGTAGATTCTGTAGCTCGGTGAAGTAGATCATGATCGTCCTCCCCCGCCAAAAACTGCCCTGGTCCAGGCGGAATTGGGATAGGTTTGCAATTTTCGTGTGTGACGCATGATAATCGACCGCACTTTTCGAGTTTCCCTTCCTGTGTGGTGCAAAGTCATCCCAAACCCTGGCATGACATGGTAACTCCGGAATTTCCCTTGGTTTTCTCCCCTGAAGCACGGAAAAGGCAAAGCGCTTGATGCCAAACTCGGTCTTACCTGCTCTTAATAAAGCCCATGTAAATACTTGTCAAGAATAAACCGTATTTTGCGCACCGGCGCCGCTCAAAATTCAGTGTGGAGCCGCGCCGCCAGCAAATTTACCGGTCCGCGGGCACGGTTATAGGCCGGGTCCTGAGCAAATTGATAGTCAAACGTCAATTGAAAGTGCTTGGCAATGGCACAATTGTAATAGGTCTCGACGATTCGCTCCGCGCTGTAATCCAGGGCTCCGTCACCGATAGTAATACCCAACCCCCCCGCCGCAAGGTATTGCCGATGGGCAGCGCTGATGCCATTCATAACCAATCCAAGGCCCACCGTATCGTCCGGGCGCTTCCACCCGGTGCCCTTCAGGCTAAGCCCCGTCGTGGCGGTACGGTCCACATCGGTAAATTCAAACGTCTGGTTCTTACCATCGCTCCATCCCAGGCGCGCGAAGAATCCAAGATTCTTCCGGATTTCCTGGTCGAGATTAATTCCAAAACCGTACTTGTAACGATATGCGGCCGTAAGCGCAATATCCTCATCAAGGTTCGGATCGTTGATCGTATCCTGGTAGCTTCCCATGTGCGCCCGCGTGTCGTAAGCAAGCAGGCGAATAGATCCCGCATGTCCCTTGGGTGAGTAGCGCCTTTCCAGTTCCGCCACTGCGGACCAGGCACGCGCCAGATTCCAATCCAACCGCAATCCGTTGGCGACTTGCGACACCTGGAAGACGCCCAGGCGTCCGGACCATACGCGCGTATTCAACTCCGCTGCGGCGCCATTGGTAAATCCCAGCGTGTTGGCCGGATAATCCCAGGCGACATTGGCCATCAGGGACCAGTTCATAAACTGCGTCCGGGAGTCGTTGGCGTAGGCGTTGTTGTCAAAGATGTCTTTGGCGCTCAGATGGCCTGCGGTCAAGGTCAGGTTTCGAACGTCCTTCTTGCCGCCCAGTCCATCATCATTGGCCACCCTTCCTCCCCCGAACCCGATGGTTTGGCGGATATAAGCGCGGCAAAGCGAGGCATCCGGATATGTCCTGCCCACGCGAAAGGCCTCGCCATTGGGAAACCCCGCCATTCCCAGCGTATTGCTCAGCCCGTATCCCTGCCAGATGACGATGTCACCGTAAAATTCTCCCCCATGCCACAAACGTACGCCACCCATTACATCCACAGAGATTGTGTCTTTCACGTCGGCGCCGGGAGTTAGACTGTTCAAGCCCGTATAATCTGCGGAAAAAGAAGGGTGGCCTTGAGCGCCAGCCGTCGACTGGAAGTGCAGATCCCAGGCCTTGAGATCGGGCGGGGTGGAACTGGCTTCGCCCTGTGATTGTGCTGGCGGCGGAATATCCTGACCCCTTGCAAACGGACTTGATGCCGCGATGACAAGCAGCAATCCTGCAAGCGCGATAAACTGCACCCAGCTTCCAACACCTCGCTTCTCGGAATTAAAACTATTGATGACGGGCACTCGACGATCCGTTCATTAAAAGTCGCGCAAAAAGCAAAAAGCCCCCCGGAGCAAAACTCCGCAGGGGCGTAAAGAGAAATCCGAGTTGTGGAAACCCGGCTTCTCAAACCTCCTGGTGAGAGCTTTGGCTCCACACAACGTAGTGTCCCGAGCTCCGAAACAGCCACCTTAGGCAAAGCCTTAATCCGGCAATGCCTGCTCTACCCGTTGGCTCGTCTCCGAGTTTCCGGGCAGTGGCCTGTGTTTGCGTGGTAACCTCGCCTAACGAGGTTCAATCTATTTCCCGCGGCATCTGCGCCGAAACTGTCGGGCTGCAATGCCGCTCATTTCGATATAGCAGCGCGGCCTTCGCCCTGTCAACAGGAAAACGCCACTGCGACCGAAACCATACAGATTTCTTACTACGTACATGCGGTGCCCACTACTTATGAATCTCACTCAATTCAGATTTCGTGAATGTGACACGATGGTTACGATAGCCCCCGCAATGTTCCAGACCCTGCAGCCAGGCCCAGCAGGCGCGCATCGAAAGGGGGCCGACCCATCTCCATAATTCGAAGCGTGGTGGCGTATATTACGCTCGGGCGCCCACCGCCTGGGCCGTCAACGCCCTGGCAATCTCCCGGCAAAAGGCCGGCAGATCCGTGGGCATCCGGGAAGTAATCAGATTCCGGTCCACCACAACCTCTTGATCGACATATTCCGCCCCGGCATGAATCATATCGTCCTTGATGGCTTTGAAGCAGGTCACCTTGCGCCCGCGCAGGACCTCCGCCGAGCAGAGCACCCACCCGGCATGGCAAATTGCGCCGACGATCTTGCCGGATTTGTCCATATCCCGCACGAAGTTCAGCATTCGCTCATCCTGACGCAGTGTGTCTGGGGCCCATCCGCCTGGAACTACCACGGCGTCGAAATCCCTGGCATGAACGTCGGCAATCGACTGATCCGCCACCACCGGGTAACCCTTCTTGCTGGCATAGGTTTTCCCCGCTTCCGCACCTACCACAACTGTTTCCGCTCCATCCTCTCGGAAACGGAGCAGTGGATACCAGATTTCCATTTCTTGATAGAGATCGGCCACCAAAACGGCGATCCGCTTTCCGTGCAAGCTCATTGTGGTCCTCCCCGAACAAAAATTGATGGATAATGGTATCATAAAGAAGTCCGATCGGGTCCGGCGTGCATCATAGACATGGGGTAAACTCTTAACCGGTGGGAATTTACCGGGGGCGTGGTTTTAGCCGTGGACGCTTGCGGCATGTGCAACCTGATGTCGGTATTGGACGCCAGTATAGTACGTTGGGAATGTTCCTACTTGTAGCGCCGACCATGAGGTCAGAGCTACAAAACCAATCGCCGACGATCGTGTGTACCGCGGGTTGCGACGCAATACACGTTGGATTAACGCAAAGCTTTCTTGATTCAGAGTTTTAAAGTAAAATGGGTAATATTGTCCGACTGCCCGCCATTGGGCATCTCGATTTTTGGTTCATCGGAGGACAGGTATGGCTTCGGTTATGAAAACGCTCTTCCTCAACCCCCCCAGTTTCGAGGGTTTCGATGGAGGAGCAGGCGCGCGCTGGCCCGCAACCCGCGAAATCGCCTCATTCTGGTATCCGGTTTGGCTCGCCTATCCCGCCGGAATGCTTGCGGGCAGCAGGCTTCTCGACGCCCCGCCTGCCAAAGTCTCAAAGGCCGAAACCATCAAGATCGCGAGTGAGTACGATTTCGTGGTGCTCTTCACTTCCAACGTGGGTTTTAATGCCGACGTGGGCATCGCCCGCAAGATGAAAGAGTTGAAGCCCGACTTGAAGATCGCCTTTGTGGGCCCCGACGTTCAAACGCGCCCGGCCGAATGCCTTCAGGCCAGCCAGGACATCGACTTTGTTGTCCGCGGAGAGTTCGATCATCCTGTGGTGGAATTTGCCCAGGGCAAGCCGCTTTCTGAAATCGCCGGCGCCAGCTACTGGAAGGATGGCAAAATCGTCCACAACCCCTCGCGCCCGGCCATGGAGACCGAGGAACTCGACAAACTGCCTTTCGCCACCGAGATTTACAAGCGCGACTTGACCATTGAGAACTACAACATTCCGTTTCTATTGCACCCCTACGTCTCTTTCTATACCAGCCGCGGATGCCCGGCCCTGTGCACCTTCTGCCATTGGCCGC
>PLSX01000142.1:240-19656 GCA_003165315.1 Acidobacteriota bacterium | reverse complement strand
AGTTGAACAACTGGTCGACCAGGTCTTCCTCAAATCGAGTGTTGCGCGAAAGCAGGTGGGCCATGAACAATTCCGAGATCCCATGCTGCTCGTGGAGCATCCGCACCATCAGCGGCTTCTCAATTCGATAAAGGGTGCAATCGCTTACCGTGGTCGCTGTGGAGATGCGCAAGGGCTGGGCTGCCAGGCATCCCTCCCCGAAGAACTCGTTGTCCCCCAGAACACACACGATCGCTTCCTTGCCTTGTTGCGAGGTGACCGCGAGTTTCACCTTGCCATGCTGGAGAAACCAGACGGAGTCGGCCAAGTCTCCCTGCACAAAGATCGTACGGTCCACACCGTATTCTGAGACGCTCTTCCCGCGCGAGACTCCCGCGAGGAAAGATGCCCAATCGAACTGCTGATTCGTTCCATTTGCCGGTGCAAGCGCCGACTTTTCGTTACCATTGGCTCTACCAACCTTTACCGGAAGTTTCTGTTTCTGTGGCGTCATATCAACCTCTCTCTTCTTCCCGTCCCAGTACAACAACTCATTCTTGTTAATCACGGTTCTTGTGGGTGACTCATCCGTCGCAACTTACCGTGAAAGCCATCTACCGAACACACTCTCACCTCCCGGAGGTAAGGGTTACACGGGGTGCAAGATGGGTATCCGCAATCGCGGATTGCCGGAGCACTTTTTCGAAGGCGGGACGATGCTCACGCCTGCTCCATCCGTGTTATCGTCCGGCGGGTCTTCCTGAGCGATCTTTTTTACAATCTTCAGCGGAACCTGTTCAAAGTGTGTCTTGGGGTCATTTGATTTGGCCATGGGCAACCGTCCTTTCTGACACCTCAAGGCTAACAGGGCTTAACCGATACGGGTNNCCCCCCCCCCCCCGCTATCGCGCCGCGCCGTACGCAGGGGTAGGGGGGCGATACGTTAGCGTTACGATTGGTTACGCGTGGTTTCCGATACGATAATTTAGTTGCAGGTCCTCTTGCGCTGCGATATCATAGGGTCCTAAGTGTACAGCTCCACGGAGTTGTGGAGGCGGGTATGAATCCCCGGACCGACAAGACTCCTGCCCATTTCAAGACGATGTCGCAGGCCAGTGTCCCCCAGGGCCGCAAGGGGAAGCACCAGCAAATCGTGGCCACCATCCTTGGCGATCTGGATATGTTGCAGGAAGGTTCTGCAATTAAAGTTCCTTTGGCGGATTTGGTTGAAACCAAGGAAAAGGTGCGCTCGGCCCTGAATCGCGCCACCCACAAAGTCGGACGGCATGTTGCGACTGCCAGCGACGGCAGCTTCCTCTATATCTGGAATGTGAAAATGCACCCGGATAGTTAGACCTGCGCTGTCGAAAATTCCCCCGCTGAAATCTTGTAGGACGCAAACAGGCCATTGTCCGCCCGCGATCTCTAGTAGGCGGAAAACTGTAGCGGTTTAGTCTCCCTGGAGTCCGGTCTGGCATGCCATCAGTGCCCAAGATGCGGGGTAACTCCACCACGGCTATCGAGCATGAAGGGAAAGCCCATGACCTTGAAAGCGAAACCAGCGATCTCCGATGCAGGTAAGAATTCTCGAACCGACAAGACACCCGCCCATTTCAAGACGATGCAACAGATCAACGTCCCACAAGGGCGCAAGGGCAAGCACCAGTTGATCGTCGCCACGATTCTCAGCGACCTCCTGAAATTGCAGGAAGGCTCTGCCATCAAAGTTCCCCTGGTGGATTTGGCGGAAAGCAAAGAAAAGGTACGTTCGGCCCTGAATCGCGCCACTCGAAAAGCCGGGCGAAATGTTGCCACTGCCAGCGACGAAATCTTCCTTTATATATGGAACACCAGCGAGTCCGATCCGGCTTAGGTATTTTCCGTGCCGTCCCCTTCATTCTCCCCGTACCCCGTTGAGGACAGCCTGCTTGGGTACACGGAGCGAAGCTTTGGAGTGCGTGCAGCATGCTGCCGCTTTCCCTTTCGCTAGCTTGCTTGCGAAAGTCCGAATCACCGCCTCACTCCTCGAGCATCGTACCGTGGCACATTCCAGCCAGCGAGCTGGGGTTAATCCCCATTCCCAATTCATCGTTCCCGATTGATTTCCAGCCAGCAAGCTGGCTGGGGAGAAAGCGGCAGCAAGCTGCGCGCACTCCAAAGCTTCGCTCCGGATATCGACGATGGGAAATCCGCACCGGCGCCAGCGAGACTGGTAAGAAGTCCGGGGCAGCCCGATGGCCTTATGGTCCAACGGCGCTGAAGGTTTGAGCAATTCTGACCACACAGGTGAGCAGTACAGGGCTGACACCCGAAACACCTCAAGCTATAACCAGAGTGCCTCTATCTTCCACAAAGGATCAGCCTGGAAAAGGACGTTAGAGGGGAGGAAGCACATGCTGTGGACAATATTTATGGTTCTACTGGTTCTTTGGCTGTTGGGATTTGGATTTCACGTGGGCGGAAGCTTGATCCATTTATTGCTGGTGTGCGCCGTGATCGTATTGGTCTATAACCTGGTCACTGGACGCAGAACCTTTTCATAGGGCGGCTGAACAAGCGCCATTGAGGAGGCCGGCATGATTCCACCCTGATGGTTTCTGTTTTCAGGGGGCGCTGGCTTCCGCAGTCATTCGGGATTTGGATAGGCAAGGCCGAAGACCCTGCGAAGGATCGCGGGGGTGGCGTTTGATGCAAAACTCCTGGTTCACATTGCTTGAAACAGGGCAGGGACATTTCCATATGTTGGCGCGGCAGCAGATTTGCTGGGTGCTGTTTCTCTATCTCGTCGGCGGAACGGCGACAGCATGGGCGCAGGCCGGCAGTTCGGCCCAGCTTGCGGAAACCATCGTTCTTGGCATGGCGCGGGCGCGGGTGGCGGGGCGCGCCCACCTTCGACCTTATACCGTGACAAGGAGCTACAAGCTGTTTGGCAGGGATCCAACCAAATCCAAGGCCGAGGTGATTGCCAACATAGCGTTCGTTCCTCCCACTTCCAAAAAGTACAGCATTCAGGAGACGAACGGCAGCGGAATGGGAACCATCCTTGTCCGCCGCATGCTGGTGGGTGAAGCCGAGGTGGAGAAAGAACATCTCGCGACCGACTTATCAGCGGACAATTATGATTTCCGCCTGGTTCGCCAGGAAGAAGTCGTTGGCCAGCGCTGCTATGTGCTGGAGTTAATTCCCCGCCGCAAAGAACAATATCTTCTTCATGGCGATGTCTGGGTTGATGCGGAGACCTATCTGCCTCTCCGCTTTGAGGGCGCGTTTGCCAAAAGCCCTTCGTGGTGGGTGCGGGATGTGCGCCTCACGTTTGTCTTTGGAGATGTGGGCGGAATGTGGCTGCAGACATCCACGGAGGCCGCGGCCGACGTCCGTATTTTGGGGCTGTCCACGATGGTTTCCCGCGACATGAAATACGACATCCCGGAACTGGTTGCTGCCTCATCTCCAGCCCCCGCAACAATATTGGAACTGATGCTGGGCTGGCCTTTTCGCTTTGGGGCGAGTCCACCGTCAACGAAGTGAGTCGAGAGAAGAGGAGAACTCAACATGGATTTGGACAAGGTACTGGGATTTGCCGTGATTCTTGGCTGGGATGATTTGAAGAAAGCCGGCGACATGGCATCAGCGCGGGTGGAATTCAACAGTGCGGTGGGTACAGCGCTCGATTACCTGAGCGTCTGGTCGGTGGATGGCGAGGGCCATCAAAGCATGTTGTGCGACTACTGGACATGGACGGCGCCGGCGCACGCCAGGGGAATATCCTTCAAGAAGGATATCAATTCCCCTGGCCTCGCTTCAGCGCTGGACTTCATCTTGATGAACCAAAATCAGTTCTCGCGTCCAGCCGGCGCATTCCCGGAGGGGCTGACCCTGGTTGATCCGCCCAGCGCGGATGAACGCGCCGAGGCTACAGCATGGATGGCCGTAGCACATGGCGCGGCGACGAACGTCAGTCCTGCCGTGGCTGAGAAGGTGGCCGTGCTTTAAGTGGGATTCCCGGGCCGCGCTGCTACTGATTGTTGCAAAATTGAAAAACAAAGACCCCCTCACCCCCGCCCCGCTCCCTCAAGAGGGCGAGGGGAGAGTTGGATTGAGTTTACACCCGCCAACAACTACCCCCAGGATGGCCAGGCTATTCGCGACCCGCGCTGGTGGGAGTACACGTGAGTGAGTTCGGCACCAAACAAGACAATCTGGGCGGAGTAATACACCCAGGTGAGAATAATGATCAGGGACGATGCCGCCCCATACGCTGACTCAACCGTGGATCGCGCCAGATAGGCCCCAATCAGAGCTTTGCCCGTGGTCAAAAGCAGAGAGGCGATGCCCGCTCCCAACCACACGTCGCGCCAAGCAACCTCGGCGTCAGGCAGAAATTTGAAGATCATCCCCAGCACAAGCGCAATCACTCCCAGCGAGATGAAAAAATTCACCGTTTCCCAGAAGATGGCAGGCCAGGGAATCAAGGGCGAAATGAGCTTCCCTAAAGCGCCCAGCGCGGCACTGACCGCTAGTGATGCGAGCAAGAGAAAGCCCAGGCCCAAAACCAGTCCGAATGACCGGGAGCGTTCGCGAATCACACTTAACCAGAGACCCTTCGACGTGGGCGGAACCTTCCAAATCTTATTCAGTGCGTCCTGGAGCTCCACAAAGGCGCCGGAGGCGCCGGCCAGCAGAGTACCGATCCCAATTGCACTCGCGATGATGCCCAGCCCCGGCCGATTCGCGCTCTGAAGGATCGCTTGAATGGCCCTGGCACCCGTCACGCCCACTATGCCCTTGAGTTGGAGGAAGAATTCACCCTCTGCAGCTTTCTGCCCAAACGCCAAACCCGCAACCGATATCGCGATGATCAGGACCGGAGCCAGCGAGAAGACCACGTAAAACGCCAGCGCTGCCCCCCTGCTGGGGGCATTGTCATCTGCCCATGCCAGGCATGCCTTTTTGAATAGCAGGTAAACAGCCTTGGGATTCACGAGTTCCCCTGGGATTCCAATCACAGGCAGACCGAACAAAAGGAGGTTTCGCTCCGCCGAACCTACAGAGTCTTGCAGAATGTAAAGGACCCCCTCACCCCCACCCCTCTCCCCCAAGGGGGGGGAGAGCGAAAAATCAATCTCACTCTCCCCTCGCCCCTTTAGGGGAGAGGGCGAAAAATCAATCTTACTTTCCCCTCGCCCCTTTGGGGGAGAGGGGTGGGGGTGAGGGGGTCTTTGTCCCTCAACTTTGCAACAACCGGCCAAGTTGCCCACGCGGACAACAGGGCGCCGTCATCCGGCCCGATTGACGTGAAAGTTGGTAATGTAGTGCATGAGGCCAAAGATATTCAGCAGCCACACCACGACCACGATGATGACCACAGCATTCAGGATCGACTTGATGGAGCCGGCCATCGGGATAAAGTTATTAACGAGCCACAGAAGCACGCCCACCACGATCAGGGCAATCAAGATTTGGACCAAAGGCGTTTGTACGATACCCATGAATTGAAACCCCCTTCTTGCCGGAGGCGGACGTCGCTATGTCCGCTCCCCGTTAACCGTTATTGAAGATCGCCTGGGGAATTTGGGTCATGGCGGAAACGATGTGGTGCCCCAGAGCGAGGGGAAACCCCAGACGCTCAGCCTGAGCATCCATGATCTGCCTGCAAATGGCATCGGCCTGGAGACATATCCACAGTTCTACCTGATCGGTCGGCAGGTTCGACAAGTCATAGTCGACAGTCATTTTCCCTTCTCCCAGATTATTCCGCTTTGGCCATCGGGATATTGACAAGATGCTCGGCCAGGAACCAGACTTGCAATTCGTTAGTCCGAATCACCTGACTCACAAGCAAATCATTGGTTCCGTCATCGCCGGATTGAGCCGCCTGGCGGGCTGCGGTGCGGGCTGCCCGCAAGGCAAACTCATGTGCTTCCAGCAAGCGTGATACTTGTACCGGTGCTTCCTCCCGCCCGCGCGGAGGGCGAGGGATGATGGATACCTCTGCCGCGTCAATACCCATGGCAATGCTGATTCCACCCAGAAGTTGAATGCGCTCTGCAATGGCGTCAATCAGCTCTGACTGCTCGCCGTAATGTTTGTCGAACAGCAGGTGCAATTGATAGAAGGTTGCCCCCGAAACCTGCCAATGGTGTTTCTTGTAGAGGTCCCGCAGGATCATCGTATCGGCCAGGACCTGATTCAGCGCTTGCACACTCGATACACAGACCGCTTCGTCGAGCGCGATGGGCATTTTGGTGATCTTATTGAAAGGCTGGACTTCTCTCGCCTGCTGGTGAAGATCGGGCTGGGCTCGCTCAGTGCCTGCCGCGCGGGGAGTTGCTCTTAGTTCTTCGTAGGTGGCTGTTTGATTCGTATTCATACACTCTCCGTTTTAGATTGTCATTGGTGATAAGACTTCCATCGGTGCGTTATGACACACCCCGAGCCCGTCCGACGCCAGTTCTTTTGCTGGGGGCCGCTGCATCCCTGGACTTCGCTGGGGAAGTCGCCAGTGATTGAGACGAAGTCAACAACTTCCCCAAGTTAGCGTGCTACTTTTGTTCAGGGTCCGCGCTGTCGCTCTTTGGGTCGACAGCTTTCTTAACTCCCTTGCCGACGTCCTTGCCACCCTTGCCGATTCCTTCGCCCAGATCCTTACCTGCCGCGATGGGTTTACCTTCCTTCATCTCATGGCCAACGCCCTTGCCGCCGGTTCCGACCGCCTCGCCGGAGGCCTTAAACTCGCCGCCTACTGTCTCGGGGCCAACACCAAGTTTGCCCGCCGTATCTCCGTCCAGACGGCCGGTAACCGGCAGGTTTTCCGCCTGCTGATACTGGCGAATGGCTGCCCGCGTTTGGGGACCCATCATGCCATCCACCGGGCCCGTGTAGTAGCCTTTGTCGCGCAGAGTCTCTTGCACCTTTTTGGTATCGCCACGATCGTGAGCGAAAGCGCCCGGCATCAGGCACAGCCCCACCATTACCGTCATCAGGAGCGTCAGGATAATCCTGGCCCCAGTCGTTTTGCACATTGAATTCATATGTTTCTCCATTTCTTAGGTTGATCAAGAACCCCAGCCCCGAAAAGAACGGCAACAAAATCTGCCCCTTCGCCGTCTTGATTTCTGATGCACTCGTACGATCCAAAATCTTTTTCTCCTCGTCTTTCCAGTGACGGGGTGAATTAGCGCAAGCTTTGGAATCTCAACCTTTATATCCCGGCTCAATTCATGTTTCAGTCCCCAAGTGCTCACCTGGATGGTCAAAATTGCTCAGCTCACTGGGTGCGAGGGATAAGAAGGGGATGGAGGTAAGTTGGCCGGACGTTTTGTGCAGCGATTAGGAAACCTCGCGGGATTCGTTCACCATCTCCTCCACACGATCCCGCACCGCTTCTTTTACCGCTTCCTTAACCGTTTCCTTTATTTCCTGCGAATTCAGACCCGGAACCCCGGTTTCCGCCTCCGCTTCCTTCAGGGCTTCCTCGACAATGGGGTTGAGCGGCGACAGTTCCTCCACCAGCTCTTTTATTACCCTCTTGATGTCTTTCAGATGGGCTTCGGACGTTGGACTTGTTTCCACCGCACCGGCAGCCCAATCCGCTTCAAAAGTCCTGATCAAGCCGTTCACAACCTTCGGTTCACGAACAATTACCCCCACTTCGCGGCGCGAATCCAGTTCGGCAGTGCGCAGGCTTTGGCTTCCCATAAAAGCCTGACACCCGTCGCGGATAATGGTTCTTGTGTGCAAACGGATCTTGGCGAGGTTCCTGACTTCCAGGCCGGGGTTTTGCCTGCTGACACTTCCGATAATTTTGATCACCACCCCTGCCTCTTTTCGTCCTGCGAGGGCGCCAAGCATTTCCGCGTCGGCGATTTTGGGGTCGTAGATTAACAACTCCTTTTTGGCTTTGCCGATGAATTCGCCCAGCACTTTGCGGGCGTTGGCGGGACTGACGACGAAGTTGTCGAGCGTTGGCGTATAGGGATTTCGCGTGGTATCTGCCTCAAATAACCTCACCGCTTCCTGGATCAATCGGGCGTTCCTGGTGATGATACCGAAGCCCCGACTATGGTCGATATCAAGATGGGTGAAGTTGAAGGAGAGGATGTAGAGCAACCGGCGATCGATAATCAGCAGCTTATCGTGATAGCGCACCAGATCGTCGGCGGTCCGCGAAACCGCAACACCTACGGCAAGTAGCCGCATCTCAAGCTTGCGCAAGTTTATCTCGCCGCCCCGGTTGGTGTACGCAATCAATGCGTGCACCGTTACGCCGCGGCCCACCGCGGCCTTCAGCGCCGCCTCAATCTCAGCCCGGTCGAAGCGGAAGATTGCGATCTCGATGCTTTTTCTGGCGTTGCGAATTCCCGCGAGCAGAGCCTCGGGCCCGTCGCCGGGCTGGATGAGTAGCTTCATTTTAGGGCCATCGCAGTCTCGGGATCTTCCTTGCGAAACTGAATTTCGTAAAGCTCCGAGTAGAGGCCGCCCGCCGCCAACAGCTCATCGTGAGAGCCGCGCTCAACCAGGGTATTGTCTTTCACCACAAAGATAATGTCGGCATGTCGGACGGTGGCCAGATGGTGCGCAATCACGATGGAGGTCTTGCCCTTCATCAAGCGTTCCAGAGCTTCAAACACGGTTTGCTCGGCCACCGCATCCAGCCCCGACGTGGGTTCGTCCAGAATGAGAATGGGAGTGTTGCGAATCACGGCCCGAGCGATGGCGATGCGCTGGCGCTGCCCCCCGGACAGGTTCACGCCACGCTCACCCACCAAGGTGCCGTAGCCGTCGGGCATCTCACTGATAAACTCATCCGCGTTAGCCAGCTTGGCAGCATTGATGATCTCCTCGCGCCTTGCTTCCGGCCGGCCGTAGGCGATGTTTTCCCACACGGTGGCGCGGAACAGGAGCGTCTCCTGCAAAACAAAGCTGATCTGCTGGCGAAGCGATTTCATCGTAAATTTGCGGATATTGGTCCCGTCAATTTTGACCTCTCCGGTGAGGGGATCGTAGAAGCGCGCAACCAGGCTTATGAGGGTGGATTTTCCGCCCCCAGTGGGACCCACGAAGGCCGCCACCTGCCCAGGCTCAATCGTGAAGTTCAAATCCTTCAGGATCAATTGGTCGTGGCTGTAACCGAAGGCGACATTGTCAAATTCGATTTTGCCCTTGAAGCGCCCGGCACGGCGCGCGCCCGGCAGGTCACGCATTCCACTCTCGGTATCCAAAACTTCGCGGATCCGGTCAAACCCCACTTCAGCTTTTGAAACTGTGTCCGTCATTTTGGAGAGGTCACGCATGGGCTTATACATCATGCCCAGGTAAAACAAAAAGAGGACAAGTCCGCCTGGCGAGAGCTGGCCCGCAATTACCAATCGTGCGCCATATCCAAGCATCAGGCAGGTTCCGATGGCGACGATAATATCGACGATCGGCGCGAGCGTCCCCTTGAGGTTGCGAGCCTGCAGCGCAGTCTCAACATTTTCCAGGCTCTGTCGCTCGAAACGACGCTCCTCATAATCTTCCCTGGCAAAAGCTTTGACCACTCGGATTGAAGTGAAAACCTCCTGCACAATCGAAAGCAGCTCGCTCTCCTTCTTCCTGACGTCACGGGAGGCTTTCTTGATGCGCCGGGTGAAGACGTAAACCACCGCGAAAAGAGCCGGCGCAATGGCGAGTGAAATCAGGGTGAAACGCCAGTTGAGGTAAAGCATGATTCCGATGATCCCCAACAGGGTGAGGACACTGCTCAGAATGCCCAGCAAGGCTGTGGTGATGAACGCCTGAATGGCTTCGATGTCGGTCGTGACTCGGCCGATCAGATCACCCGTCCTTTTCTCATCGTGCTCAGCCAGGGACAGTCGATGGATGTGGTGATATAGCGTCTGCCGCAAATCGTGCATCACGGATTGGCCGACGCTGGTGGTGAGATAATTTTCCAGGTAGGAACTGATGGCACCGACAATGGCGATAACCGCGACGGCCAACACAGCGAAATTCAGGACGGCGAGCTTTTCATGTCCGACCCAGCGGAGCGGCAGCTCCAGCCAGGCGGGTGGCTTTTTGGATTGGAGGAGGTAATCAAGGACAATCTTCAAAGGCCAGGGTTGAAGGACGTCGGCCCCGGCTTCACCCAAGACCGCCAACAAGGCCAGTGTCAGGGCTTTCCAATGCGGCCGCAAAAAGTCGATGATGCTGCGACTCTTATGCCTTCCCGCTGTCTCCGACGCCATCGTTGCTCAACCTCTTGCCCTGCCGGATTGTGTCTCGATTTGTAATGGTGGTTTACGCCGCCTTATATCAGCGGATGATTCGCCTAATCTTGCGAAATAGCCAACTAAAGACCCCCAGCGTGTCACAACTTGTTCAACAGGGCGATTCTGCCTTCCACCACCTTGCTGAAACCTTCGACCTCATCAGGTTTGTATCCGGCAGCGCGGAAAGCGTCGTGAATCTGTTCTGGCGAGAGTTGTGCCAGGATTTGTGCGATCCAGCGAACGTCGTCGCGCGGAACATTCCTGCCGATCCAGCGCATGTGCATCCGCATGCGGAAATCATGTGGGTCGAAGATGTCGGCAGCTAAAGGGCGTGAAGGGACGGCAAAGTTCACATTTTCCGGGGTTACCTTTCCCAGAAACTTCGAGGAGCGGTAGAAACGGAGAATGCCGTCGGCGGATCCCCGCCTCCAGGAAACTCCCGTGGTTCCGAAACTTGCCCCAAGGTCGCTCACCATGTAGATGTTTTCAGGGCCGTCTGATCCTTCAGTATGCTTCCTGTAATATATGGAGTTGTTGACGTCCTTCAAATCCCAGTTGTTGATGAGGGCCATCATCACTTTTAAACCATTCAATTCCTTGGTGGAGCTGAAGGGGTTATCGCTCCACTTCCAGAGATCCACCTTTTTCTCGTCGTCCAGATACCTCTTGAGCCGCACATTGTGCGCTGTACCTTGAGGTTCCATGAACTGCTGTCCGCGACGAAGGTGCGCTGGCATTCCTGCCACCTGCAATTCCGGCAGGAAATAGTCTTCATTGGTGGAGTAACCGACAGACCAAACGAATCTTGAGGCCACTGTTTCAGCACGTACCTCGTGTCCCATTTTGACCTTCCACTTCACCCCATTCTCGTCGTGGACAATGAACTTGGGGCTGGTGCCGTCCATGTCTTCCTTCTCGAAGGTATAGGTGGTATGGGGCGAGTCCTTCTCTCCGCCGGGCCCAAAGAACAGATTGCGGGAGCGAATGTCGGCGGGGCTGCTCCAAAGCACAGGGTGGACAGAACCAGCAGCTTCTTTCTCGGAAGCTGTGGTCTTGCTCCCTTTCTTCGCGAAAGATGTAACCCCAAAAGCCAGCGCCGTAATCGTCAGAAAAGTGATGATGAGTCGTTTTGTCTCATTCATGGTGAAGTCCTCGTCTTCTCCCTGCCGGGCTGGGGGTTTCATTTGGAAATGCCAGTCTCAGCCGGGTTTATGCGCCCAAGAGAGTGAAGATACGTGAATAACCTAACAAATAAATATTTGACTGTCTGTGCAATAAGGAACACCATAGCCTGGGTTCAGGATGGGGGAGGACTTTGGTGCAAGGTGTAAAGGGCCGCATACGGGGCAGGAAGGTTCGGGATATTGGACCGGGTACTCGGGATCAGCTGTCAGACGGCACTCAGAACTGTTGCTATCAAAGGCTTGGAGCGTCGTTGTCGTGGGAATAACCGGGGGGAAGACTGCAACCCCTGGCATTGGAACGCATCAAACAGAGTGATACTTCCACCGGGGCTTGAGAGGGGAGCAACTTTGCCATGTCGATACTTCATCGCAGCCTGGCGTGTCTATTGATGTTTAGTTCGTCGGCGCTTGCTGTTTCGTCCGTGCAAGGAATCAACAACTTCCATCAGGTCAATGAATCCGTCTATCGCGGCGCCCAGCCAACCTCCGAAGGCTTTGAAAACCTGGCAAAGATTGGAGTTAAGACCGTTTTGGACCTGCGGGAAAATGGTGAACGGTCAAGCAGAGAAGCAGAGCTTGTCGCTTCTCTGGGGATGCGCTATGTAAACGTTCCCATGACGGGCCTGACCCCACCCACGAGCGCGGAGATTACACGAATCCTGGTGCTGCTGGAAGCCCCTACGACCGGGTCGGTATTCGTGCACTGCATGCGCGGAGCGGACCGAACGGGCGCCGTCATTGCCGCTTACCGCATCGATCATGATCACTGGGACAACAATCGGGCTTTGAATGAAGCGATGTCGCTCGGCATGAGCTTCTTCCAATTGCCGCGGCAGAACTTCATTCGCAAATTCCGGCCGCTGCCCAGCATGGAAGCCCCGAAAACTGCAACAGCCGTGCCGACCAAGAAAGAGTCCAGCCGATTGGCGCTCACAGATTCTGTGTAGCATTCGCAGTTTCTTTTGGGAGCCCAGCGGTCCGTCCGCAAGCCACAAGAAGATCTCAAACTTGAAGAACTGATCCGCACAACGTCCGTTCCCGCGCAAGGGAGCCATAGTCTTTGCGTATTCGGCGATTAGATCAATTGGACCTGAAAGAGCACTTCCACCCCTGGATCCATCACCAGACTTTCCAACTCCTCTCCGATCAAAATAGCCATTGGTCTCGCCGTCAAGTTTAAGCCGAAGTCACGCACCATCAAAGAAACCTCGACGTTTGAGCAAATTTGACCAGACATCACCGCATCCGGGGGTTAGTCTGCCCTAGGGTGACGAAAGCATTCTGATGGCGCCGCGGCCTTCTTCCCGCAGAGAGCAAAGGCAGTCGTCCAAAATCAAAGGCCCCGTCGAAGTTTGTTCAGAATTGCCAACTATGCCAATAAAAGGTGCAGGTGCAGCGAGAGAACTAACAGCCTCAAAGGGGAAGGGCGCGCGGCCCTCGCCAAGTCCTATTATCCGAGACACCAAGGCTCAATCAAGGCGCCAAAGCGTACTTGCCACCGGCATGGATGAAATCTACGAACAGTACCGGCCCCGGGTATATTCATGGTGTCTGCGAATAACCCGCAATGTGGAGGACGCAGAAGACTTTACCCAGGATGCTTTTCTTCTTCTCTTTCGCAAAATCAACACCTATCGAGGGGAATCAGCTTTCTCCACCTGGTTTTATCGCCTGGCCACGAACGTTGTCCTGATGCGCATGCGGAGGAAAACCCTGCCGCAAACCCCGCTGGATGAAATTCTTGAATCCCACCAGGGAGCTATCAACCCCCGCGATGAACTTAAAACCTCAGACCGGCATCTGGCAGCTTCCGTCGCGCGCGTGGATTTGGAACGAATGTTCGATCAAATGCCCAGCGGTTACCGAAAGGCTTTCTTCCTGCACGATGGCGAGGACTACTCTCACCCGGAGATTGCCGCGCTCACCGGTTGGTCGATTGGAACTTCCAAGTCGCAATTACACAGGGCTCGCCGGCAACTTCGAAAATTGCTCGAACGCGGGCACAGGAAGGCTAGCCTGGCCTCGACGGGCCGACGTTCCCGCGCAGGCAAGATGGCAAGATGGAGTGCCCAAGCACAGCCGAACGCGAGCGCAGTTTCGGTGAAATGAAGGCAATAGACTGGCGCCCCCGCCGGATTGTTGAGCCAGGTCTTCGACTGATAAGGAAGGGCGACAGAAACACCTAGCCAGTTCAAATTTCAGCCGTACGATGCGCAACACCATGAAGGAGGATTTCCATGAGTCCCAAGCACAATCGAATCCTGCGTGACTACTTACCGGGGATTAACTTGAAGTTTGTCGTCATGCTCTGCGCGGTCGCAGCAATGTTCACCTACTTAAACCGCAGCGACTACTCTCCTGTTGTGTTAGCGCAGGACAAGGCACTGGGCGGAGCGGATATCGTCGCGCTGCAAACTCTCAACAAAGCCTTTGAACGAATCGCCCGGCAGGTTACACCGGCAATTGTGTCGATCCAATCGACGCAAGTGGTGAAGCCCCGCATGTCCCCGTTCGTTCCGCAGGCATTTGACAGCCCGGACCAGGGATCGAGGCCGGAACAAGAGCACGCCCTGGGCAGCGGCGTTCTCGTCACCAACGATGGATATATCCTGACGAACAACCATGTTATTCAGAATGCCACTTCAATCAAGGTGTTGCTTTCCGACAAGCGGACCTTTACCGGGAAGGTCGTGGGAGCTGACCCGCAGACGGACGTCGCGGTATTGAAGATCGACGGGACGGGCCTGCCAACGGCTACTCTTGGCAACTCCTCCAACCTGTACGTGGGTGACATCGTTATGGCCTTCGGCAATCCTTATGGACTCAATTTCACGGTCACCCGCGGCGCAGTCAGCGCTCTAAACCGGTCTGAGGGCGCCATTGAAGATATCCAAAACTTCATCCAGACTGACGCACCGATCAATCCGGGAAACTCCGGCGGCGCGTTGGTGGATGTTCTGGGGGAAGTGGTTGGCATCAACACGGCTATTATGAGCGGCGAATCTGCCCCCGGAGAAGGTGGTGGATCAGTCGGCATCGGGTTCGCCATTCCGATCAACATGGCCAGGCATGTAATGGATGACCTGGTGAAAACTGGGAATGTGTCGCGGGGTTACCTGGGCGCTCATATCCAGTCCCTGGACGAAAGTCTGGCGCATGCCTTTGGCGTGCCCGACACTGCCGGGGCGCTGGTTGAGGATGTCCCGCCCGGAGGGCCGGCGGAAAAGGCAGGGCTTAAGAACGGCGACGTAATTCGAAAATGCAACGGGCAAGTTGTTGCCGACTCGGGCCAGTTGATTGCCTTGGTGACCGAATCAAAGCCTGGGACCGTCGCCAATTTTGACATCCTCCGGAATGGCGAATCTCTCACCGTGGCGGTGACGCTGGGGGAGCGTCCATCAGCCCTTGGAGTACACGCCAGTCTTGGCAAGCCGCCTGCTCAGGGCACCTTGGCGGGTATCAGTGTACAGCCCATTACTCCTGATCTGCGCGAACAACTCGGCTTGCCTGCTACCACGAAAGGGGTGGCGATCAGCAATCTCGATCCGGCCAGCCCGGCGGCCGAGGCGGGTATTCGCCCGGGCGACTTGATTGAGAGCATCAACCGCCAACCCGTGAACTCGGTGGCGGATTTCGAGCGCATGGCTGTTGAGGCCAAAGGTGACACATTGTTGCGAATCAATCACCAGGGGAATGGAATTTTCATTGTTGTTTCTCCGACCCCAGAAGAGGGTGGCAATCAACAATAGGGATTTATACGCCGGTTGATTTGTCGGCTACTTGAATCGGCAGGGTGCTGCGCCACAAGCCAATCCCTACCACATGACGGCGGGGAGTTGAAGCGGCAATGTTGACGCTGAGACCACTCCGTTGCGCAATCCTGAGTACTATCCGTAAGACCTCAATTTGGCCAATATCGGCGAGGTCTGGCGTCGCGGCATTTTCATCGCCTCATAGCTTTTAGACCTTGCCGCCACGGTCCCCGTCGAAGCCCCCGACCTCGCGAGTTTTACCGGGCGAGTGCCGGACCCGGGGGAGGCCCGGGGCAAACGCGGTGATTCGTGAGCGTCCACTTTAAGGAGCAGAAGAACATGAAATGGATTGATGAAATGTTTATGGGTATGGAAAAGGACAAGGCTGTGGAATCGGCCAGGCTGGCCGCGAGAGGTCCCAAGGCCGAGCGGCCGGAGCGTCGGGAAAAGCAAGTCCCCGGTGCGCGGGAGGAGTGGAGCGCCCTGTTTTCCTCGATTGGGATTGATGTCAGCGAATTCAACAAGCACCCGGAGCGGGCGGGCAAGGCCCCCGCATCCGTTTCCCATAGCCGTAATGTATGCGAGGTCTACCTGCCCGGAATGCAAAGCAAGCGACTGGTTCTAACTCTAGAGAACAACGACCTCTTCGTGTCGGTGCACCCTGATTTTCCCAACCAACGGCTGACCATCACCATCGAGCCCGACGCAGACGGCAAGCACGGTTTCTGGGTCCTCGGTGAACACACCAAGGAAAGCGCAAAGCTGTCTGCCCAGCAGTTGTCGGAGTATCTGCTCAAGCCGATCCTTGCTTCAGCCAGCATCAACTGATAGTTGCCTGATCCTGCAAGCGGGAAGAACGACCGCCAGGTTCTGGGTCGGCACTTTAACTCAACGTTCATCAGCCGGCAAAGCGAGTGATGCGAGAATTGTGAGAAGGTTTACGCCCAGTTCTTTCCATTCGGCCTTATCCCCAAAAAAGCGTTTGCCCACCGACGAGTCGGACATGCAAAACCCGTATTACTCCCAACTGCAAGAACTCCTTCAAACGCTGAATCATCTGCGCTCGGAGATGGTGGAACTGGAAGCCTCCGGCTTGGTTGGCTGCGCCGACGTGCACCCCGAGCACCGCGCCAGCGCGAAGAATCTGATGCATTACCTGGCGTTGCGCCGGCACGATATTCGGCGGTTGCAATTGCAGCTGGCCGCCCTCGGGTTGTCGTCGCTGGGCCGAACGGAGCCGCAT
The DNA here is from genome assembly GCA_003165315.1 of Acidobacteriota bacterium. Taxonomy (GTDB): domain Bacteria; phylum Acidobacteriota; class Terriglobia; order UBA7540; family UBA7540; genus Bog-366. The sequence goes on along the minus strand of PLSX01000142.1, from coordinate 3,248 downwards.
GTGATGAGTTCTGTTAATGCCATCATGAATGTGCTTGGCAGGCTCGCGGGTTCCGAGAAAGCTTGCGTGCAGCCGCCAAATGGCGCTCCGGGATTGAACGAAGGAGCACTCCTGGTGGAAAAACACGCCAAAACTCTATTGGGCGCGCTTCCCGCTGGGCGCAATGTTCGAATCATGGTAACCATGCCGCCAGAGGCGGCCACCAATTACAAGCTGGTTCGGGACCTTCTGGTGCCCGGAATGGATTGTATGCGGATCAATTGCGCTCACGATGGCCCGGAAGCGTGGTCGGCGATGATTGCGAACCTGCGCCGGGCCGAGAAAGAAACGAAAAGGTCCTGTATGCTGGCGATGGATCTCGCCGGTCCAAAGCTGCGCACGGGGCCGGTGCGGCTGGGCCCTGCCGTATTGAAATGTCGCCCGCATCGGGATGCGCTGGGGCGCGTGGTTTCGCTGGCGCGGATTTGGTTGACCCCCAGCAATCGTCCGGAGCTTCCTCCCACTCCGCCAGATGCTGTCATACCTGTGCCGGGTGCCTGGCTCCGCCACCTGAAAGGGAAGGACAAGATACATTTCTCCGACGCCCGTGGAGCCTCCCGCGCCATGACGGTCGTCAGCGTGGTGGGAGACAACCGGTGGGCGGAAGCGGTTCGGACCGCATATTTCATCCCCGGCATGGTTTTGGAGATTCGCCGACCGCCGCGAAACGAATCTGCTGTGAATGGCTGGCGTACAAAGGTCGGTGCCCTTCCGGCGAAGGCGCAAGCCCTTCGATTAAAACTCGGCGATACTCTTATCTTGACCCGATCGTTGCAGCCCGGATTCTCTGCAGTCTATAACAAATCTGGAAAGGTTATTCGCCCAGCGCAGATAGGAGTCTCCCAGCCGGAATTTTTCGATTCCGTGCGGCCAGGGGAACCCATCTGGCTCGATGATGGTGTCATTGGCGGTGTAATCCGGGCTGTGACTCGCGATAAAGCCAGTGTCGAAATTACTCAGGCGCGGCCCTTCGGGGAAAAGCTTGGTGCCGATAAGGGGATTAATGTGCCAGAGACCGTTTTGCGTCTTCCCTCGCTGATGAAGGAGGATCTGGAGGCGCTCAAGTTTGTGGTCCAACACGCCGATATCGTCAGCTACTCCTTCGTCCGAACTGAAGCCGACGTGCGGGAATTGCAGGCCCGGCTGGCCGACCTGGGGGCTGGAGAAAAGATTGGAATCGTTCTCAAAATCGAAACCCGCGAGGGATTTGACCACTTGCCTCGTTTGCTGCTCACGGCGATGCGCAGTCGCGCGGTGGGGGTCATGATTGCCCGAGGCGATTTGGCCGTGGAGTGCGGTTATCAGCGCCTGGCGGAGGTGCAGGAAGAGATCTTGTGGATTTGCGAGGCCGCCCACTTACCGGTGATCTGGGCGACGCAGGTCCTGGAATCGCTGGCCAAGAATGGCATTCCCTCGCGCGCGGAAATAACCGATGCGGCAATGGGCGAGCGCGCCGAATGCGTCATGCTCAACAAGGGACCCTTCATCGTCACCGCCGTGCGCATCCTCGACGACATCTTGCGCCGCATGCAGGCCCATCACGAAAAGAAAGTCTCCATGTTGCGTGAACTTCATTTGGCGGATGCTTTTCGAGGCAGTGCCGTATCGCGTCGCGCACTCTGGCATCGTAGCGGAGCGCGAAAGATCCGCAATTAAGGAACATCGGGGATGAGAAGATTAAAATCCGCCGACAGTCTTCCCGCTGCTCCACCAGTCCGCGTCGGCTGATGGTGAGCAAAACTGAACAGCTTGTTGCCACCTCCGGTGTGATGCTGTGTGAGGCGGCTACTTTGATGATGGTGCCGCCTCTAATGCAGGCAGAGTTCTTAAATCGATCCTCGCACGGCGCTGCTCCGTGGTACGAGGAATTGCGCTCCGGTTCTTAGCTTATCTTCCGGACAAGAAAAGATGCCAACACCCGATCCTAATGACAAGGCAGTGGCCTTGGCCGCCGATCCTGAAACGGTAGAATCCAAGGTGGCGCCGCCAGCGGCACACCTTGAAACACGAGCGATTTCAACTAAAACCAAGAACCAGAATATACGCGTTTCGCCTGCCGTCCTAGACGCCGCCCGGAAAGATTGCGAAGCGCTGCTGCGGGACTTACGAACGTCTGCGGCTGGGCTGACCCAGGCAGAGGCGGAAGAACGGGCGCGGAAGACCGGTCCGAATGAAGTGGCGCAAGAGAAGAAGCAGGGCTGGGCCGTCCGCCTTTTCAAAATCATCCTCAACCCGTTGGTGGTCCTGCTTTCAATCTTGTCGGCAGTATCATTCCTTACCGGCGACGCTCGCGCCGGCTCGGTGATGGCAGGTATGGTGGCACTGAGCGTGGGACTGCGCTTCTGGCAGGAAGCCCGGGCGGATGCTGCCGCAGAGAAGCTCAAGGCCATGATCCACGTCACTGCCACTGTGGTTCGGGATGGCGTGGCCAGGGAGATTCCTCTCCGGGAGTTGGTTCCGGGAGACATGGTCAATCTGGCCGCCGGCGATATGATTCCCGGCGACGTGCGGCTGTTGACTTCCAAAGACCTTTTCGTGAGCCAGGGCAGCCTGACGGGTGAATCGCTCCCGGTCGAAAAGATTCACGATCCCGAAATCAAAGAGGAGAGCTCGCCCACTGAACTCATGAACACATGCTTCATGGGGACAAGTGTGGAGAGCGGCACGGCCACAGCGCTTGTGGTCACGACGGGGTTACAAACCTATCTGGGCAGCATGGCCCACTCAATTACTGAAGATCGGCCGCAAACGAGCTTTGACCAGGGGCTCAACCGCTTCACATGGCTGATGATGCAGTTTATGGCCGTGATGGTGCCCCTGGTTTTTTTCATCAATGGCTTTACCAAGCATGATTGGAAGGGCGCCTTCTTCTTCGCCCTGGCGGTGGCCGTGGGCCTCACTCCGGAGATGCTGCCGATGATCGTCTCAGTCTGCCTCTCCAAAGGCGCGCTCGCCATGAGCCGCAAGAA
>PLSX01000142.1:0-229 GCA_003165315.1 Acidobacteriota bacterium | reverse complement strand
GATAGTCCTGATTTCCACGCGAAGGTGGCGGTGGAAAAGTTTAAGAAGCTGGACGAGATCCCTTTTGATTTCACACGTCGAATCATGTCGGTGCTGGTGGAAGAAGCCGAAGGGAAGGCCATACTGCTGGCCAAGGGCGCTCCGGAGGAAATTTTTCTCCGCTGCTCGCAATTTGAACTGGAGGGCAAACTTTCACCCATGACGCCTGACCAGATGGTGGGGCTGAAGC
>PLSX01000158.1 GCA_003165315.1 Acidobacteriota bacterium | reverse complement strand
ACCCTGGGCTTGCAACAATTCGGTAGTACGCCACGTGGGTAATACATCCCTCTCATGCTAACTCCATGAGAATTCAACCGCTTCCTCCTCTTTTTAGCACTTTCGCAGTAAACTACCGTTAGGGGTTAAGATTCGGGACTCGGGGCTCGGGACCCGGGATACGGGGACAATTAAGAATTGGGAACTAAGGATGAAGAATTCTGCGTCGGAGTGTTCGTTCTTGTTTTCAATTCGTAATTCCTAATTCTTAATTCTTAGTTCGCCCCTCCGCCCCCTGCCCCCAGCGGTTCTTTGTTTGGGTAGTAATGGGAGCCGAGGAGTTGTGCAGAAGGCGCACAACTCCTCGCTTGCCCCTAGCCATTTCCCGCATTCGGCACATCCGGCCAGACTTGGTAGGCGGGATAATCGTAAGGCTTCCCCTTCACTTGGATCGTCACGGGGGTTGGTCAGGGAACTTCTTATCGAATTCCCCGGCCATCCAGGCGGGGCGACTCAATAGGATTGGTGCACGCATGCCGCCTGGCACACGATCATCATGGCGTGCGGCTTGTGATTCCAACCGTTGGGCAAAATTCACATGATCGCCCAAGGCACTATAGACACGACTTCCTTCCGAGCCAAAATAATCAAAAATGACCTCGCCGAAGTTGATTCCAATTCCCAGTCGGAAATCCAAGGGTTCGACGGCTCGCTTGAGAAAGTTTTGAATCGGCGCTTTCCCCAGAAATGTCTTCTTGAGTTGATCAAACGAAGTGACCATTTGCTTAGCCGCTTCGACCGCTCTTGTCATCGTTTCCATAGGATTCAAATCGTATTCTCCGAATAACGCCATGATCCCGTCACCAGAATATCCACCAACTCGGCCACCGTTCGCGACAATGATTTTGCTCATCTCGCGGCAATAATCCCGCATAAATTCCTGTACGTCCAAATCGAGACGAAAATTCCGTGCGATTTCCATGGTCGGTGTGAAATCCCGAATGTCCGCGAACATTATCCCGACTGATTTGGGGCCAGCGACTTGGTAGCTAGGGAGGAAAGTTGCATCGGTTACGCCGTAGTGGGCTGCGAACAAACGAGCGAGAAACCTCCCTATTATTTTTGCGGCGAGAATCAGCCGCTCGGCTCTACTCTCCCAAAGCCGGTCCACTTGGTCATTTTCATTCTGCCATAGAACTATTGTGCCCAGAATGCCGCCCGGCATTTTGCCGTCAGGTTTGCTCAAAGGAATTACCAATAACTTTGTCGCGTTACATTCAATAAGCGGCAATTTTGCTTTTGCGCGATCGTCGTTTAAAAACGAAAGTATGTGCCCCCAATGGTCATTTTTACTGGCGATTTCAGGAATGAAGACGTTTTGTTGTGGGAGCACATCCTGTAACACTGTATGAATTCCAGTCGCCGCAGTTATCCCTTTTCCTTCAGACCGGACATACAATGGTCGACCATCAGCGCAGGAAAACACCTTTTGAATGGGCTGACGTTGCTCCAAAGCGCAATTCAAAAACACCCGATTGGACGGTTCAACGTATAAATGGTGTATTTCCAGGACTTCCACGGTTTTTTGGTCCGGCTTATATATGGTGTTCGCCAGCAAATGTAGACCGTTGGAGCAATGCGCGTAAGTCGCAAACTTGCCGACCGCTTCTGTAAATATGCGCCGCATGGATATGTCCAGCGGATCATCAATCCTAACAGAGAGATGCAGGTTATTCACAAACTGAAGGACATCAAGTAATACCCAGTTAGGGGAAGAATCGGGCTTCTCAGCTATTTTGGGTTGGCTCATAAATTTGTGGTGATCGCACGGACGGTTTCCAAAAGCAATTCCGGTTCGAAACCTTTTTCAATCCACTTGTATGAGATGGGCGAAGGTTTATGTTGGTCGAGCGCGGCCAATTCGCTTTCAGCGAACGACTCTGGGAGCACCGAAATAAATATGACCGGATATTTAGAAAGCACGCCTTGTTCTGCTAACTGTTTGACGGCCTGGATGCCTTCCATCTTACCGCTGGGAAGTCGCACATCAATTATCCAAATGTCGGCGTTCCTGGCCGCCTCAACTGTTCCGCCCAGATCAGACGCTTCCTTGACCTCGTATTTAAAGTCTTGAAAAAGACAGGTGATCGGATATCGATACCCGGCATCATCATCAGCAACAAGAATTGTCATGTTATTCGCTTTCGATCGGGATTTTTATGATAAATGCAGTCCCTTTCCCCGCCTTGCTTTGCACGTCATCCTGCCAGCGCAACCGGTCTAAGACTTGTTTGACTGTGGTCAAACCCATACCGGTGCCTTGCGGTTGACCGGGAGCATGCCGGCTAAATCCTGGTTCAAAGATGCGCTGCAAATCCTCTTCTGAAATTCCGGCGCCCTTGTCCTCGATACGGAGGATATAGGTGCCTGGCCCGCGGCCCAAGGTTACCTGAACAACGCCACCGGGGGGGGAATATTTGATGGCGTTGTGGAGGATGTTATCAATCGTGATTTGAACTCGCGTTTGGTCAGTAACATCAAGCAACACTGCGGCATCCTTGGCACTGTCGCTGACGTTCACAGTGATGGAAATGCCATCATAGAGTAGTGGCTTCAAAGAATTGACGCGGTCGGTGAGCAGAACCGGCAATTCTACCTTTTGCGGATGCAGTTCTTGCGGCAGCGGAGTTCCTTTCTGGGCGAAAGCGGTTAGGGTATCGCTGGTCACCCGCAGGGCAAACAGGGCCTTTTTGATGAAGTTCATGTAGTTCTCAATACGATCAAGGCGCACTCCGGCATTGTTGGGGATTGTTTTTAGCTCCCTTTCCAATCCTGCCAAATTCATCGGCACCTGGTGAATTGGAGAACGAATGAGATGCACCAATTCGGAAATAAGAGAGGTCCGTAGCTGCTGGCCCAAGTCCAACACCAGCACGATCAAACTAGCCATGATGCCGCAAAGGGCTCGATCCGAATCCGAGAAAAAGGCTGCATCCTTTCGGTTTTCCACTTTCAACACGCCAATTACAGTGTCTTCGCGCAGCAGTGGGACAGAATAAAGGCAACGGAAGCTCCGATTTCGATCACGCCACATCGGGTCATCCCATTTTCCTCTCCAAGAAGGGTGCGCGCGAAGTTCCGCCCAGGAATTGGCCCAAAACGGTTTCTTGCGTACGGCCACCCATGCGGTAATGCCGTCGATATCTTTATTCTCGGCTTCGGGAGGAGCCAGACGGTAGGTTTGTTTTGCCCTGGCCTCGGCCTCGGTGGAGAATCCGTATCCATCCGCTAAGCGCAATTCCTTGCCAGTGGAGTCCACCAGCCAAAGGGAACAAAGCTCGGCATGGAGGCTGTTGGCCACGGTTTTTACAATCTCGCTGACGAGTTGCCGGGGTTCAAAGGGGCGCAATACTGCTTGCACCATTTTGGCGGGAACCTGGATCAATCTTTCTTCATGCGGCTCCAACAAGCTGAAAGAATGAACGATCAAGGATATGTGTACGGCTAAATCCCGCACTGCGGCACGGTCCTCTTCGGGAAACCCTTCTGTTGAACTCCGCTTGTTCTCCAGCTTCATAACACCGACTAGGCGTTCCCCGAGCACCAGTGGAAAGGCAAAAAGAGAAGTAAAGTATTGCTCCGGCTTCCCTTGCCATTGCGGGTTATCCATTCGCCCCTTCCAACAAAACTTATAGTCGCGCTGAAGTTGTTCAAAAGAAGAGACGTGGACCTCCTTCTTGGTATCTCCGACATAGCCTGTAACGCCATCAAACTGATGATGTTCCGGAAGCGGGCCTTCGACGATCGAGTAGGTGATTTCTTGCGCCAGCGTTTGCGGGGCCTTGGCTGAAGCCGCTAGGAGACGCAAACCGGGCTTTTTGTGGTCATCGGTATATCGCCGCCAGATGGTGCAAACCTCGGCGTTGAATTCTCTGGCGCACGTTTCAACGATGACCTGCCCCAGCCTGTCGAACTCCTGCACGTTGGAAATGGCTGACAATACCAAGCTGCGGATTCGATCTGGTGAGTTCATTTTCGCGTTTGATTTTCCCCCCAGCCGCAATTGGATTCTGGGCGGCCCGGCGGCGAAGAGTATACACCCATCTGTCCCGAACTGGGCCGTGCGCTCCGGTTTATTTTGGCGGGCTGGCGCAGGGCCACATTTAAGAGCCCTGCGCTTCAAATCTAGCCTTACCGGGATTGCCTATATTCAGTAACGCAGAGCCCTCAGCGCCAGCCGCCCATTCGCTTTGACCATAAACGGCCCAAGTCGCGGTTTTGCGGGGCGGGCAGATGGTCATTGAGGGCGCGGACGTGGCACCTCATCCGGCCCGTCCGTCAGGTGACGGACGGGTGAGAGCGCCTGTTGCGGTACAACTTCTTCCCCCTGGCCGGACCTGCGACGCTGCGGGCGGGCGAAAAATCAAGGCGCGGGTTCGACGCAAAAGCAATTACTTTTGGGGAATAGCTGGTAGAAAGTTGCGCGAGGTTTGGGTTAGCCTGCGGCGTTTTCTTTCGGTCGTACTGAGCGCCGCGGAGTCGTGCAGAAAGCGATCAAACCCGTCGCCAATGGCGAGGTTGAATATCCTTCCGGCGCATGGCTGGATTTTTAGCAGCTTGCCGAACCCCTGTCAATGAAGCGTCAAATCAAGAAGCCTCAAGTCATGACTTGTTGAATGGGAGGCAGGGATGGCGGCAAAATGTCGCTATGCGGCTGTTGTGCGACATTTTGCCCGATTCAAGCCCGCCGCCCGGTGCCCTCACGCTGCCTTATGATCAGGAAATTGTCCTTTAGCCACAATAGTGCCATCCAAAGGCCTGTTTTTAGGGCCAATCAATTTTGAAATCGACCAATGAACCGGCGGCCTGGACGAACTTCGCCGTTAGAAGAGGTACTTCAATGCGAACTGGATCAATCGAGGGGCTACCGAGGTTTGGGTGACGACGCCGAAGTTTGCCGTTCCCAGTGTGGTGCCGGGATTGGAGAACTGCGGATGGTTGAGGGAGTTGTAAAACTCCACGCGAAAGGCCAGTTCGGCGTTTTCACGAATGCCTCCCACCACGGTCCGTTTTCCCAGCGATAAATCGGTATTCACCTGCGGCGGGCCGTTCAGAAGGCTCTGGCCGGCGTTGCCGTATCCGGTTGCGCCATCGGAACCGATCGCGGGCGGAGCGCAAATTGCCGAAGGGTTGATCCATTCGCCCAGCCTTGCCTGCACGCTGCCGGAGGTGACGAGGTTGGCCGCCCTTTCGCCCGGGCAGAGAGTGACCGTTGCGGGCGCGGCGTTGCCGTAGACGGCGCCACCGTTGGGATCGGCGAGGGTCAGCGGCAATCCACTTTGCAGAATGATAATCCCCGAGGTGGACCACCCGTTCAACAGTTTTCCCGCCGTGGTGTTGCCATGCACGGGATTGGGAAACAGGTAATCGAAGTTAGTCACGGAACGGTGCGTGCGGTCAAAGGAAGCGCGCGCCCAATTCTGCGCAAGGAAATTGAGATCGTTATAAATCGAGGTGTCGTTCATGGCCTTCGAGAGCGTGTAGGCGGATTGAAAGCTCAGGCCGTGAGAGATCTGCCTGTGCAGGGTCACCTGAAGGCCGTTATAGCGGGACTCGCCGGTGAACTGGCTATCGGCTAAGGCGGAGGGCGTCTCTCCCATGAACGGAACGCGCAGTGCAGCGTTGATGGCGGTGTTGGTGGAGATGCAGTCGGCGGGCTCTCCTGTATAGCCGCAGTTCACCGGGCTCACGGGGCCCGAAATCAGCGGCTGGTTCAGCCCCACGCCCACCAACAGGTTGTAGCCGTACGACCCCACGTAGCCGATATCCAGAGTGAAAGCCCGGGGCAGCTTGGTCTGAACGCTCAGGTTCCATTGCTGGAGGTAGGGGATCCTGTATTCCGGACCGGCAATGCGGTCAGAAAGCTGGGAGGTCGGCGTGCGCGCCACAAAGCCCAGCGTGGTGGCGGGAAACGGCTGCTGAAGATTTGACTGGCCGTTGCTCGCGTCTGTATTGGTGAATCCCTGCGCAAACGGCGCGGCGGTGAAGAGCGGAGAACCTCCGGCGTTGGCGCTGTAACCAGGCGCCTGGTTGAACCACCCGTAGCCACCACGCAAGGACGCGCGTCCGGCGGCGCCAAAAGGCTGCCAGGCAAAACCAAACCGCGGAGCAATTTTCAGCAGCGGCGTGTTGTTCTCATAAAAACTGCGCGTGGGGCCGATCGTTACTCCCGTGGGCGGAGGACCGAACGGCTCATCCGTGTAGGGATTTACCATGGCCGGATTGTAGTTCGCCGCCACCACATCGCCCACCAGCGTTCCCGAGAGCGGTGGAATCGGCACTTGCTTCAGCAGCGACGGCCAGACGTTCCCAATCGTCCCGGCGCGGTCATACGATGGGCCAATGTATTCCCAGCGCAGGCCGGCATCGAGCGTGAGGCGCGGCGTCACCCGGAAATCGTCCTGGGCGAAGGCCGCCGCGTAATAGTGCCGGTATTGATACTGGACCTCGCCGTTCGGCCCCACGCCCTCGTTGGCCCTGACGGTCTCAATGTTGCTACGGCCGCCGGGGCTCCCGTTATCCGCGGCGCTCAGACCCACCAGCAAGTCTTCAAAGGTCTCAAACGTCACTTTGCCGCGCGCGGGGCCGGTATCCAGCCGGTCGTTGTATTGCATCAGGAAGACTCCGCCCACCCGGGCGTTGTGCCTGCCGTGAACCAAAGAGAGAATGTCGGTCCACACAAAGGTCCTGGTGAGCATGGAGAAGTCATTGGCGCCATTGCCGAAGAAGCGGAACGTTCCCATGGGGCCCAGCATGGTGACCTCGGGGGGCAGGGGAAACAAGGGGTCCACCGGGATCATGCCGAAGGAATTTGCCGAGGGAGTGCCAACGCCGCGCGCCTGCTGGAAGCTGTGTGTGAAGGCAAAGCGCGCTTCGTTCGCGATCTTCGGCGTCAAAACCGAGGTGAGCTTGAGGGAGAGCGCATCGTCCTGCGCATGCAGCGCCTGTGGGGAACCAGCGCCTGGAATTACGGGCGTGACCGTTGCACCGCCCGGGGCGCCCAGAGATCGGTATTGGTTGATTCTTGAAAAAAAGCCGCGCCACGACAAGGTGTTGACCGATGACAGCATAACGTCGCTGTTCGCCAGGAAATGATCCTCGTCATAAGTGGATGGGAGGCTGAAAGAGGAGAATCCCATTCCCGCATTGCTGCCGGACTGGAGGATCGTCTGCGGCACTGGGATCAGGAAGGAGCCATCGGGTAGCTTGGTCTGAAGAATCCGCAAGGCCACCGGATTGATGGGCGCAGTGGTGGGGCTATTTTGATTCGCACAATCCAGTTGCTTGCCGCCCGCAAAGGTCAGGTATCGCGGGTCCGGCTGGCCCGCAACCGCACCGCTCGCGAGCAGATGATTCGCCGGGCAGAACTCAGCCGACAGGGCCGCAGCGGACCGATCATTGGTAAGAGGTGGAAGGATCACCGTGGCCACGGAGGTCGGGTCCAGACCGTTCACCTGCCGCGTTCCCTGGTAGGAGCCGAAGAAGAACCACTTATCCCTGATGACGGGGCCGCCGAGCGTCACTCCGAACTGGTTCTGTTTCAGATTGGGCTTGGGCTGGCCGGTGGCATTGCGAAAGAACGCATTGGCATTGAAGATGTCATTGCGGACGAATTCCCAGGCAGTGCCGTGAACGTGGCTTTCACCGCCGCGTGTGAGCACGTTGGTGCTGGGCATCATGGCGCCATAAACGGCGTCGTACTGCGAGGTCTGGATTTTGAACTCAGCGATGGTGTCAGGATTGGGGACAGTGCTGGGGGCATAAGCTCCGTCGAGCGTATAGCTGCCACCGGCGGAGCTTCCATTCACGTTCACGGTCTGGGTCCCCCTGCCGAGGGTTCCGGCATTATTCACATCAGCGGCAGTTCCTGAGGACATGGAGAGAACCTGTGCAAAGTTGCGGGTGGTCAACGGCACGGCGGTGATGGTTTTGTGATCCACCAGCGTGCCTGACGCCGAGGCCGCGAGGCTCAGGCGGCAGTTGCATTCCACGGTCAAGAGCGGGTCGCCGGGTTCCAGGGTTGCGTCAAGCGTGGGAGCTTCCGAAACATTGATGGTGAGGAAAGAGACTTGCGCGGTCTTGAATCCGGGCGCGGAAAAGCTTACATGGTACGTGCCGGGGGCGAGCAAGGAGAAGCGATAGCTTCCGTTCTCGCCCGATATCATGGTAAGAGCTTGATTCGTCGCGTTATTGGTGAGCACGACCGTTGTGCGCGGGACGGCTCCCTTGCCGTAGGTGATGATGCCGCCCAATGCTCCGGTGCTGTCAGACTGGGCATACAGAACACTGGCGAATGCCAGCATCAAAAGAGTGCCGAGCGCCACGCCGTGGAGATGCCCAAACCCTACTCCGGACCGCTTGCTGCCTTCTGCGAAATGAACGGTGTTGCCCCAGGGGAATTTCATCAACCGTCCAAAGTGAAATCTAGGATTGCCCCGACGGGGCGCTCCTGAATTGGGCGCAGTGGACCCACCAGTAGCCAGACAATCAGCACGCACACCATGGGCATCAGTCCGAAGCCGATGAACACCGGCACAAAAGAATAGTGGTCAACCACCCAGCCAGTGAGCAGGGCGAAGAGGATTCCGCCAAAGCCGGAGCCCATGCTGGCCAGTCCCCAGATGGAAGCCTGAACATTCCGGGGGAAGACGTCCGCGGGAAAAGCCAGCATGTTGGCGACGCAGCCGGTGTATCCGAGGCAGGCGATGGAGACGAGGGCGATGGCGACGGTGGCGCTCTGCACCAGCACGGCGGGAATGGCGGAAGCCATCAGCAGCGCGAAGAAGGTGAGGCATCCCTTGCGTGCAAGAGTGGAGGGCGCGCCGCGCCGCAGAAGCACACCCGCCATCCAGCCGCCCGCGATGTTTCCAATAAAAGCAACGACAAAGGGAATCCAGGCGCAGCGGCCAATCGCGGCCAGATCAAGATGGCGTGCGTGCCGCAGATACTCCGGGAACCAAAAGATATAGAAGTACCAGACGGGATCCAGGAAAACTTTGGCGAGGGTGAAACTCCACACAAACCGCTGGCGGAACAACTGCCACGTGGAAAATGCGGAGACTGCTTCGTGCTGTTCAACAACCGCTGGAGGGTGGTAGACGCGCAACCAGACGGCCACCCAGACGAGGCCCGTCGCACCAAGAAACACGAAGGCGGCGCGCCAACCGAAGTGCAGCACAATCCAGACTACAAGCGGCGGGGCGAGAATGGCCCCTACAGAAGAACCGCTGTTGAAGATTCCGGAGGCCAGCGCGCGCTCCGAAGCGGGGAACCATTCCCCCACCACCTTCACGCCGCCGGGCCAGTTTCCCGCCTCGCCCATTCCGAGCAGAAAACGGTAGATGCCGAGCGACCAAGATCCCGTCGCGAGGGCGTGCAACATGGCGGCAATGGACCACCATGCCGTGGTGAGCGCGTAACCGACGCGCGTGCCCAAGCGGTCAATCAGCGGGCCGGAAACGCCGCCCATGATGGTGTAGGCGAGCATGAAGGCGGAGATGACACGCGAATAGGTCACGTTGGTCATCTTGAATTGATCAATCAAAAGCGGTGCAACCACCGAAAGCGTCTGGCGGTCAAGATAATTGATGGCTGTCGCCCAAAACACCAGGGAGATCATCAGCCAGCGAATTCGAGGGTTGGTTCTTTGCACGAGAATAACTCTTCACGAAGTTGCAAGGAGCTGCGCACTCAAACGCCATTTTGCGGTCTGGCAAGGATTCCGCTCTCCCCTATTTACGTTTTACGCAGGGCGCGCTCAAATCCGGGCAGAGCGCGTTCAATGGTTTCGCGAGGAATGGTGAGCGATAGGCGGATGTATCCGGACCGTCCAAAGCCCGAGCCTGGCACCGCCAGGATGCCTTCCTCCATCAGGCTGCGCACGAAGGCCAGATCATCCCCCACCGGGGCCTTGGGAAACATGTAGAAGGTTCCCTGCGGCTTGGTGACCTCGTACCCCATCCGGGTCAAGCCTTCCCATAGGACATCGCGTTTTTCCTGATAAGGGCGCGGATCAACGTGAAGATCGGCAACTTCGGCGATCACCCATTGCCAAATGGCAGGCGCGTTGATGAATCCCAGGATGCGGTTGGCGAAGGTGCAGGCATCGCGCAGCGGTTCCCATTCCGGCAGGCAGGGTGAAAGCGCCAGATAGCCGATCCGCTCGCCGGGAATTGACAGGGCTTTTGACCAGGAATAGGTCACCACGGTGCGGCGAATGAGCGAGGGAATCACGGGCAAAGCAAGCCCATCAAACACAAGGGATTTATAGGGCTCATCAACAATCACCGTCACGGGATGGTCGAGCCCGGAAATCAATATCTCGAGCTGTCGCAGGAAATCCGTGGAGTAGACCACGCCCGTGGGATTATTGGGCGAATCGAGGATGATGGCCTTGGTGCGCGGGGTGATGGCGGCGGCAATCCGCGCAATGTCCGGCTGGAAGGCGTCATCGGTTTCAACCAGCACCATGCGGCCGGCGTGGTTCTCAATGTAAAACTGGTATTCGGGAAAGAAGGGCACCAGGATGATGACCTCGTCGCCGGGATCGAGCAGCGACTTGAGCACCACGTTGATGGCGCCCGCCGCTCCCACGGTCATCAGAATGTGATCCGGCGTGTAAGCGAGGCCCGTTTGCTGCGAGAGTTGCCGGGCAATGATCTGCCGCACCGCGAGAAAGCCTGCATTGGGCATGTAGGCGTGGCTGCGGGCCGGATTCCTCTCCACCGCCCGCCGCAGCGCCGCAATCACCTCCGTCGGCGGCTCGCCGTCAGGATTTCCCAGGGTGAAATCAAAAACGTTCTCTTCCCCGCGCTCCCGCTTCATCCGGGCGCCGATTTCAAACATGCGCCGGATCCACGAGGCGTGCTCCATCTGTTCCGCAATGGTTTTGCCGATGCTCATAATATATTCAAGTTACGATGATGTGCCACGGCCATTCTGGCCGTGCTCAGACATGGGCAGGATGCCCATGGCAGGTCGTAGCGTATCCCTACGTGCTGACTGGCCTATTGTTTTACCTCTTCGATCTCCATGCCTTCCGGTCGTTTGAAGAGGCTGGGATCGAATGGCAGTTCCTCGTAGGCGCCGTACCAGATTGTTTCTCGTGTTTTTTCGCGGTCCCGGGTTACTGAGACGGGATGCTCCGGCTGGCCATTAGTGAATAGGATGAGTTGCCAGTCACCCGCCATCACGACGTAAGCTTTGGTTGGCTTTCCCCCAAGAATTGGCCCTTCCTGTGATACTGCTCCTTTTCTCTTAAAGTACTGGAGTTCCTGCCCAAATTCCAACCCATATAGTGGATTCTTTGGGTCGTCTGCGGATTTTACTGTATCGGCATCGATGAAGATGGGCATGCGACAATCAAACGTCGGGCCTTGATCCACGAAATGCCTCCCTGATTTGGTCATAAGGTTGATCATCCAGACATCCGGCTCACTGATGATCATCAAGCCCTGAATATCAAGTTTTCGGTCGGGTAATTCTTCCGTGCAGCCATAGCCAGTGCCCGCACGATATATGACTTTGGGCTGTGACGCAAAGCTCTCTTCGGGAAGATCCCGGGCCTGAAGTCGCGCCAAGATTCGTATCATGATTTGAGGAGGTTCCTCGGCAAGTGCGGTGCCTCCCGATAAGAAAAACAGAAGCAGCATCATTTGAACTGCTAGCGCTCCCGTATGGACTGTTCCCCTATTCAGCATGAAAATCCTCTCTCTTGATCAACACCCTAGCACGGCCGCTCACAAGAGATGACAGTGTCGAGATCACTCTCCTCATTTCTCCATCCGTCCATAAACTTCCGTGCTCTCCACCACGTTGATGCCGGCGGATTGCAGCCGCGCAATGGCCGCGTCGGGATTATCAAACCGGAAGATCAAAACCGCCGTGTTGCCTCGGCCGAAGGTGAATGCGTACATATACTCAATGTTGATGCCCGTCTCCTCAAATCCGCCGAGCAAGTCCGCCAGGCCGCCTGGCCGGTCCGGAACTTCCACCGCCACGACTTCCGTGACGTTCACGACGTAGCCCGCTTCCCGAAGAACTTGAGAACCGTTCTGCCAATCGGAGACGATAAGGCGCAATATGCCGAATCGCTCCGTGTCCGCCAGGGTCAGGGTGCGAATGTCGATGCCGGCTTCGGCCAAGAGGCGGCAGGGTTCCGTCAACTGGCTCGGCTTGTTTTCCAGGAAGAGCGAAAGCTGATGAATCTTCACGGGCACCTCCTGCTTGAACCGGGGCGTTTTAGCATCGATCTCCATCAACTGTGGCGGTCGGAGACCGCCGCGGCAGACCAGGGGCTCAATTCACCTCTCCAGATCCCTCTTATCGATCAACCGCTGCGCTTTTCCCTCGCTGCGCCGAAGTGTTTGCGGCGCAACCAACCGGACATCCACTCGCAATCCAAGCGTTTGATACAGGGATTGCGCCAGATTATTGTGCAGTTTTTCAATGGCACCAACCTTGTCACTGAATACAGCCGGCGTCACCTCGACGTGAACCTCCACCTGGTCCAGGCCTTCTTCGCGCGTCAGGATGATCTGATAATGAGGCAGGGTGCCTTCCACCGCCAGCAGTGCGGATTCCACCTGCGAGGGGAAGACGTTGACGCCGCGAATGATGAACATGTCGTCGCTACGGCGGCTAATGCGCTTGATGCGGCGAAGGGTTCGTCCACAGGCGCATGGGCCGGCCACGAAGGCGCTGATGTCACGGGTACGATAACGCAGCATGGGCATGGCGTGCTTGCTCAAGGTGGTCACCACCAGTTCACCTTCTTCTCCCTCCGGGACCGGCTCACCGGAAATTGGATCAATAATTTCGGGGTAGAAGTGGTCCTCAAAGATGTGCAAGCCCGCCTGGCAGCGGCACTCACTGCCCACGCCCGGGCCGGTGATTTCCGAGAGCCCGTAGATGTCATAGGCCTTGATGCTGCTGGCGGATTCGATGTGGCGGCGCAGTGAGTCGCTCCAGGGTTCGGCGCCGAAGACTCCCACACGCAGGGGCAGTTTCCGCACATCCAGTCCCATCTCCGCGGCGCGGTCGAGCAGATGCAGGAAGTAGGTGGGGGTGCAGCACATCGCCGTGACATTGAAGTCTTTCATCACCATGATCTGCCGGTCTGTGTTGCCACCTGAAATCGGAATCACGGTGGCGCCCAAAGCCTCAGCGCCGTAGTGGGCCCCCAATCCTCCCGTGAACAGGCCGTAGCCGTAGGCGTTTTGAATGACATCGCCGCATCCCAGGCCGCACGCCGCGAGCGTTCGCACCATGGCGTCGGTCCAGACGGTAAGGTCGTGCTGGGTATAGGCCACAACAATCGGCTTGCCGGTTGTTCCGCTTGATGCGTGCAAGCGAACCACATCCTGCAAGGGGGCGGCAAACATGCCGAAGGGATAAGTGTCCCGCAGGTCTGACTTAACCGTAAACGGCAGGCGGGTAACATCGTCGAGCGTCCGCATATCCTCCGGCTTGACGTTCTGCTGATCCATTCGCTGGCGATAGAGTTCAACGTGCATGTAAGCGCGGCGAACGGTGCTGCGCAGGCGGCCCAACTGGAGTTCGCGCATCTGCGGAATCTGCATGTAATCTGGAACGCTGGCAGGATGGATATCGAAGGATTCGTCGTCGGGGAAGGCGGTCATGGTCTGGATACGCTCAGATTCTTATGCGCTGCCTCGCGGCCGATGGCGAGTGCTTGAAGATTTGTGGCGTGCAATTTCGGTGCCAGGTTCCGGCGGATGGCGTCCTGCCAGTTGGATTCAGGGAAGGGCAGGCTGACGCTTAACCAGCCGAGCAGAGCCACGTTCAGGCTGCGCTTATCGCGCAGGGAGTTTTGCGGAATCGCAGCGGGGGTTATTAATTCACCCCCTTCGCGCAATTGCCAGCGGTTGGGCTCAACCTGATCGAGAGACAGGACAACAAGGTAGTCTGCCTCGCCCGAAGGCACCATGGGGCTGTAAACGCTTTCGCCAAAACGGACGTCGCTGGTCACTGAGCCGCCGCGCTGGCTCATACCGTGGATTTCACTCTTCTTCACGTCAAATCCAGCGCGAAAGGCCACATCGGCCACAATGTCCGATGCCTTCAGCACGCCCTGTCCGCCCAGGCCCGCAATGACGATATTCGTGACCTTAGTCATGTTGCTCAACGCAATTCTCCGGAATTCCTTCGTGCGCCGCGCCCCGTTCATACGCCTTGATACTGCCCGCCGCCAGCAGGCAATTGCGCCGGGCCACAATCACCGTAAGCGCATCACTTGCCAGGCTCGCCGCCACCAATTCCTGGAACGCGGCGGGATTAATCGTTGGATCGGTAACATGAACGCTGGTAAATCCAAGTGAGCGAACAACGTTTTCGATGACGACTTTGCCGGTTGACTGGTGGTCAAGGGTGCGGCCGGTGCCGGGGTGCTCCTGCAAGCCGGTCATGGCCGTGGTGCCATTGTCGAGAATAATCACTAGGTGGCCGGTTTTGGGCGGATTATAGACCATCTCCACCAGGCCGGTGATGCCGCTATGAATAAAGGTGCTGTCACCCAGGGTGCTGACGACGCGGCGGGCCTCGTCCGGCGGCAGCCCATGCCTGAGGCCCAGACCCACGCCGATGCTGGCTCCCATGCAGACGCACGTATCCGAGGCCTCGATGGGCGGCAGCACCGCCAGAGTGTAACAACCGATATCGCTGGCTACAATGCAATTCAGGGCGCGCAGGGCGCTGAAGACCGATCGATGAGGGCAGCCCTGGCATAATTCGGGGGGCTTGCCCGGCGGCGGAACCGGCCGCGTGGTAGGGTCAGTGGCAAAAATGCGCTTGATGCGGTCCACATCTAATTCACCAAAGCGAAACGCCTCCGGCTTTCCCTCCACCTTCAGGCCCGCGGCGCGAATGGCATCCACCAGGTAGGGATCACCCTCTTCCATCACCATGCAGCGGGAGACGCTTTCGGTAAAACGGCGGATGGTCTCCATGGGCAGAGGGTAGGTCATGCCCAGCTTCAGCACGGCCGCTTCCGGCGCCGCCTCGCGCGTGTGCATGAAGGCGATTCCGGACGTGATAATTCCCAGGGAGCGGTCACCTTCCGTCAGCCGGTTCGGACCTTCGGCGTCGTTCCATTCTTCAATGCGCACCAGCTTTTCCCTGAGGCGTTGATGGGCAGGACGGGCATAAGCGGGAATCATCACCCGGCCTTTGATGTCGCGGACGAAGGTTGCAGGCTCACGGGGTGGCGGCAGGGTTCCCACCGGACGGACCACGGTTTTGGAATGGCAGACGCGTGTGGTAAGGCGAAGGAGAACCGGGATTCCCCATCGCTCCGAGACCTGAAGGGCCAGCAGAGTGAAGTCGTAAGCTTCCTGCGAGTCGGCGGGCTCAAGCATCGGCACGCCTGCCGCCACGGCGTAGCGGCGATTATCCTGCTCATTCTGGCTTGAGGCCATGCCCGGATCGTCAGCCGAGACCACTACCAGAGCGCCGGTGACGCCGGTGTAAGCAGCAGTGAAAAGCGGATCGGCGGCCACGTTCAGCCCCACGTGCTTCATCGTCACCAGGGCGCGGGCACTTGTGAAGGCAACGCCCAACCCCACTTCCAAGGCGACTTTCTCATTAGGCGCCCACTGGGCACGGCCTCCCAGGCGGGAGAAACTCTCCAGAATTTCCGTGGAAGGTGTTCCTGGATAGCCAGTTCCCAGAACGATGCCTCCATTGCGGGCAGCCAGAGCTACCGCCTCGTCGCCGCTCAATAACAATCGACTTGTTTCACTCATCTTCAGACTCGCGATCTGGTTTCATCCGTGGCCTTGCCCGTGGATGTTCGGCACTCTGCCTCTTCGCCACGCAGAAGCAAACCATCACGCCTTTTGGTGAGACTTGAACCAGAGCGGACCAAAGCAGGCGAAATAGCGAGCCAACGAAGGGATGGATTCTAACCCCGCTCGAGAGCTTAATCAATTCATATGATTTAGAGCTTATGCTTTGTCAGATCCCGTTAAAGAACGTTTCGCAGGAAAACCAGTGCCCAGAAGAGGGCAGTCACGCCTATCCGCGGCGATCCGCTCCGGTTTTGCCTTGCGGAATTTGGATTTGAAGTGGAAGTTCCTGTAGCATAGACTGCATGAAAAGAGTGAAATCTGGCAATTTTGTTTCTGCCGCCAAAGGCGGCGGACCTCCGAAAACGATTGACGAATACCTTGCCGGCGTCCCGGAACCTGCCCGCAGCACCTTGGGTAAGATTCGCGCCGCAGTTCGCGCCGCCGTGCCACTGGAAGCCACAGAGGCCATCAGTTACCGCATGCCCGCCTTCAAATATAAAGGGGTGCTCGTTTGGTTCGCAGCGTTTTCAAATCACTGCAGCTTTTTCCCCACCGCCTCGGTTGTGGGGATGTTCAAGGATGAACTTAACGGATTCTCCCTATCCAAAGGGACGATCCAGTTCACGACGGATAATCCACTGCCGACTGCACTGGTCAAGAGAATGGTTAAGATGCGTGTGGAGCAGAATGAGAAGAAGAAACGGCGTTGACCGGCTCGCCCTTTAGGGCGGGTTATGACGTCGAAGACGGTTGATGCCCCCCGTCAGCGTCTCATTTGACTCAACGCCTGGTGGACGACCCATTGGTTGCAACCCAACCTTCTGAATCCGAGAACCATTCGAACAGCCCGAGCGTTTGTCTTATCCTTTATCGTGATTTTAAGAAGGAAGGCAAACGTTGAGCTTTGTCCTGTCCGGCGGCAGAGACCGATGAAAGCGGTCAAGCGCTAGCGTTGTACAGTAAACATGGGAGAGGAAGTTTTCGGGTTTTTCAACGCGGGGTTGAGTAAAAGCTTTTCACCGCCTGTCAGCAAAATCGTTTTCTGCCACGAAGTATAACCATCATGGATCAGCCCAATGTCGTGAATTCCTTTTGCCAAGGTCAAAGTGGCGGGAGTGCGGCCGAGGGCAACGTTGTCTACCAAGATTGCAGCGCCTGAAGGCGATGAATCAATCTGCACAAAGCTTGTGCCACCCTTCGTCGCCTTCCCGGCGACTGGCTTCACAGCTGTGGGGCCTCCGACGGATGCCTGCCGATTGGTAACAGGATTTGGAAGCATAGGGTTGGGGAACGCTTGCTGTAAGATGGGGGAGACTTGTTTAGCCGCCCCGCTAAGACCTGATCCCAATGCTGAGCCGATTTTTGCGCCCAGGGTTCCTACCGCGCTGGTCGTAATGCCATATTCCACCGCACCTTGTGCCTTCATTCGGAGAGGGCATAGCGCTACCATTGTGATTACAATCAGAACCCAACGAAGGGAGTTAGGTTTCATAGTATTCCCCTTGTGCTTTGCGTTTGCCTGAGTCAATTCTAAAGACCATATAAATCACGTCGCAGAGCCAAAGTCAACCGGACGCGGGTAGCGTCGCTATCCCGCCGTACATGATTGCACAATCTGGCCGCCAATGCGTGCCCCCCTGCACCAGAGATTTGGAAGGGGGGTAATCCTCATGGATACAGCAGATACAGAGCGCGAACTTTCTTGAATTTCTCCACGTCCTCCTGCCAGTCGTACCAGATGCGTGAGGGAGTCTGACCCGCACGGATGGAATCCAGCACTTTATGGCTTCCCACCAGCCGCAGTGTGCCGTCCAATTTGGAGTTCTGGGGCGAAAGATGCCAGAGGGCAGCGAGAAGTTCCACTCCCATTTCGGTCGGCTCAAGGGCTTGACGGTCAAGCAATTCGATCTGCACGCCGTGGCAGACTTCTCCCTCAAAAATGCCGGAGAATGGTTTGAAATCCGTCGATATAAAACGAACTCCCTGAATTTTCTTGCTGTTCAAGTAGACGGCCAGCATGTTGCCGTTGATCCACGGTGCGCCCACTAATTCAAAAGGCGTGTCGGTGCCTCGGCCCACGCTGACGTTTGCGCCTTCCAACAGGCTGACGCCTGGATAGAGGGTTTCCTCCGTTAGGTTGCGGAGATTGGGTGAGGGGTTGACCCAGGGCTGGCCCGTTTCATCAAACCAGTCGGTGCGCTGCCAGCCTTGCATTTTGATCACGTGCAGCCTGGCGTTCGCGTGATTTTCCGCATTGAACATTTCCGCCAGTTCACCCACCGTCATGCCGTGGCGAATGGGCATGGGAAAATAACCAATGAAAGATCGCAGGTCTCCGTCCAGCACAGGCCCATCCACATCACTGCCGTCAATGGGATTGGGCCGGTCGAGGACGTAGAAATCGATTCCCTTTTTCCCTGCCGCTTCCAGACAATATCCCAGAGTTGTGATGTAAGTGTAAAAGCGTACGCCGACATCCTGCATATCAAAAACCAGGGTGTCGATTCCTTCCAGCATCGGTGCAGTGGGCCGCTGCACGTCGCCATAGAGGCTGTAGACCGGCAGGCCGGTGGCGGCGTCTTGGGTGGAATTGACCTTGGCTCCCGCAGCGTCCTTACTTTCCAATCCATGCTCAGGGCTGAAGAGTGCCACCAGCTTTAAGTTTGGCGCGTGAGCAAACAGATCAATGGTGCGCTGGCCATCGGTGGCGCGGCCTGAAGCGTTAGTGATCAAGCCCACGTGCTTCGCGGCGAGGGAGGCGAAGTGCTCCGCCTCCAGCACATCGATTCCAGTTCTTACGCTGTCATTACGCAGCCCTTGCACACGGTAACTCCCCGTCAGTTCGGAGTAGCTGGTCAGACAGCGGCGGCTGTCAAGAATCTGCTGTTGTGAAAGTGGTCCCAGTGCCGCCGCCACCAGGTTGGATATCCCCGTACGCAAGGCGCCCACTTCACCTTTGTTGTTGGGGTGGACGCGATTCGTGAGCAGAACGATGTACGTCCTGGTAATGGGGTCAATCCAAAGGGACGTCCCGGTGTAACCCGTATGTCCGAACGAACCGACATCAAATAACTCGCCGCGGTTGGAAGCGAATGGCGAACCGATGTCCCAGCCGAGGCCGCGCAATATCATCTTGTTGGGCGGGGTCTGCGGCGTTGTCATTTTTTCAATTGAAAGCGGGCTTAGAATGCGAGCTCCATTGTAAGTGCCGCCATTCAGCAGCATCTGCGCAAAGACGGAAACATCGTCGGCAGTGGAGAACAGGCCTGCATGCCCCGCCACACCACCCATAAAACGCGAGGTGGGATCATGGACAACACCCCAAAGCACGGGGCCGCTTGCACCGTGCTCGTATTGAGTTGGGGCAATACGGCTTCGTAGGGAGGCGGCGGGTTTGAAACCCGTTTCCTTCATCCCCAGCGGCCCGAAGATATGCTCCGCGCAGTAGGCATCAAGCGACTGGCCGGAAACGCGGCGCACAATCTCACCCAACGTTTCAAAGTTGATGTCACTGTAGATAAAACGCGTGCCGGGTGGCGCATCGAGCTGGGCAGCTACGATCATCTGCATGGCCGTGTCATAGCCCGTCCAAGCGGGTTTGAGTGGCAAGTCCGGAGGCAGGCCGGAATAGTGCGTCATCAATTCCCGGATGGTGACCAGTTCTTTACCGTTCTGCTTGAAGTCCGGCCAGTATTCACTGGCGGGAGCACTGAGCACAATTTTCCCCTGCTCCACAAGCTGCATTACGGCCGTTGTGGTGGCCATGACTTTGGTCATCGAGGCCATGTCGAAGATTGTATCCACCGCCATGGGCAACCGTTCCGGCACCAGGGAACGCTCGCCAAACGACTTCCGGTAGACAACGTGGCCATCGTGGCCAATCAGCACAACGGCGCCTGGAATCTTATGGGCCTCAACCGCGGCTTCCACCACCGGAGCAATACCCTCCAGGCGCTTTCCGTTCATGTCGGGGGCGGCCCGCGCAATGGACACCGCTAGAAAAAGTCCCCACATCCAATACGCCGCGAATTTCATTGGATTCCCCGAATGACGATTCACGCTATACTCCTTCCCCCAGTTTACCTCTGTGTACCACCCAATCTAAGTTCATCTTTCGGCGGAGAGAAAATGTCCTTTTGGGCGCGCCAGGGGTTGGCAACATTCCGCACTCGTTCCGAGGCCGCCTCTTTGCACACCCATTCCCCAAGACTTATAATTGCATGTTTAAGCTCTGGGACGTGAGATCCGCCGTATCTGCCCGGCTTCAACGGCCGTATGGGCGGACTGGTTCATCCCACTGTTAACCAGGAGATACTTGAGTACAGGCGAGAATCAATCCGTAAGTCCGGGCATGGTGGTTGAAATTTCGGGTCCGGCAAAATCCCTTAGCACCACCGGAGTGGGAGAAGCCACGTTCAGCTTCTTTGAATCCGGTATTGCCCGGGCCAGTTCATTGGGTGAGGAGATTGTTGTCCGCGGGGCGCGCGTTCACAACCTGAAAAATATCGACTGCACGATTCCCCATAACAAAATCACCGTGGTAACCGGCCTTTCCGGCTCGGGGAAGTCCAGCCTTGCGTTCGACACGCTTTATGCCGAAGGCCAACGCCGTTACGTGGAGTCTCTTTCGGCCTACGCGCGGCAATTCCTCGAGCGCATGGAGAAACCGGACGTTGATGAGATTTCCGGCATAGCGCCTCCGGTAGCCATCCGGCAGAAGAACACAACGCGTAATCCTCGCTCGACGGTGGCGACGGCAACGGAAATCTATGATTACGTGCGCCTGCTCTTTGNNGTGCAGAGGGACCATGTTGATGCCATTGCAGATGAGGTTTTGGCGCAGGAAGCGGGCCGACGATTTTACGTAATGTTTCAGCTAAATCCAGCTTCTCCAGCGGAAGTCGAGATTGCGGAAAGAGCTGATGTTAAGGATTTGAAGCCCCCAGCCCCAGGCCCAAAGAAGCGTGCCGGTAGGGCAAAACGCAAAGAGTTGGCAACCGTCGAGAGGACGAGCATTCCGCAAGCTGCCGCAGGCCCCGCACCACCCAGTGATGAGCTAAAACCCCGGCTCTTCGCCCTCCGCCAGCGCGGGTACAACCGACTGTACCAGCAGGGGCAGGTTTTTGAATTCTCCACCCCCGAGTCCTTGCTCGACGTGGATTTTGCCCAGCCTGTTTACATTTTGGTGGATCGCCTTGTTGCCGCTGCGGACATTCGCCAGCGGGTCATCGATTCCGTGGAACTCTGCTACCGTGAGTCGGGCGAAGCAATCATGGAGTTCGTCCCGCTCGATCCCGCCACGCCTCCTGAACGATGGGTCTTTAACGAACGCTTTGAGTGCAAAACCTGCAAGATCGTTTATCAGGATCCCGAACCGAGTCTGTTTTCGTTCAACAATC
>PLSX01000251.1 GCA_003165315.1 Acidobacteriota bacterium | reverse complement strand
ATTTCTTCACACGTTCCTGACCCCCTTCCTCGTGTTATAGGCATAGTTCATTGTGTCGCCTTAGCTTCGTCAGTGGAACGAATTTACTGCGAGAACTAGGTTCATCAAGAAGCCTCCTAGCACCAGGAAAGACGAGACAGCTCCAGGCAACCGCAGGCTCCCCTTGCCGATTATCGTCAGAACCAGTCCGCAAAATGCGAGTAGCCCAGTTGAAAAGAACGAACATAACCAAAGACCCGCTAAAAGTGGGGACAAGGACGAACGTACGCTGGCATCGTCCAGTGCTGCCAAAGAGCCGAAATGCGCCTCCACCCCTATGAGTATTAGTTGGATAACCACCGCTAGTGTGGGAAGGAGCAATCCGGCCGCAGCAGCCTTGTATCTCCAACCGACGTGTTCGCCCCGTTGGCGCACAGCCCACCACCAAGCCGCTGCAATGAAAACGGCAAGCACTCCCTCTGAGGTCGCCCTGATTCCTAGACCGCTCATTCTAATTCCCCCTGGACCGGATCGTCCCGAGAGCCAACTCGGGACGATACGGATTTGCTCACTGAGTTTTGCACTTGTCGCAAGTTGGCTTACCATCAACTTTCCCGCCAAACGATAGTCCAATACTGCCCGGCAGATAAATATTGAATGGCTTCCCTTTGCTAGGGCATCGGTGTGCCCCGATCCACGTAAGGGTCTCTCCCACCGGACCTCTATTTGACGAATCGAAGTCATATGGGTCGTACCCTAACTTGGAAGAGAAACTCCCATTGAATGACCAAGTGCAGTCACAATGGACTTGAATGGTTCCTTGGGCCTTAATTATGTGGCGCCCAATTATGTACGCATCCGCACCTGCCGTCTGCGCATTCATGCTGAAGTTCACGGGGATAGTGCGCTCGGTGCAGGAGCTACCAACCATCCCCTTGATTTTGGTATTGATGTTGTTCTGCGTATCACCCCAGTTGATCGAGCTAAAGGGTGTAGTCCATGGGGTGCCGGAGCCGCCACAGTAGTGATTCCACGCTGGCAAGACATCACTGGCCCCGTACAGCCCGTTCGGATCGGAGAGGCTTACTGGGCTATTAGTTACATATTCGTAGAAATTCGGGCCAACGTTAAAGGCAAGTGGATCGCCACTCATGAACCTGCCGGCAGGTGGGTCGTAGTAACGGGCACGGTAATAGTAGAGGCCGGTCTCTGAGTCGAATTCGCGGGCGGTGTATTGGAATGGATTGGTGATTGTTCCGGTCGAAGCTGTGAGGTTGCCAAAGGAATCATAGACGTAGCTGGCGGCCAATTGGCCCGAGCCGTTGGTTAGCGATGTTATCGAGCCCAGACCATCGGCATGGTAGTAGTAGGTTCCGCCTGATTCCGCTATAGCCAACGGCTCGTCGGTACCTGCACCCTGCGTAAATTGGGCAAAAAGGTTGCCCGCCGCGCCGAATTCCTCAGTTACATTAGCACCGTCATAAGCATAAATCGTGGTGCCAGTTGATGGCGCAACTTTCTCAACCCTCCTTCCAAACGGGTCGTACTTGAAGTAGACGGACCCGCCCGTTCCCGACAGGGTCACGCTGGCGAGTCGGTTTTCGAAATCCCAAGTGTAATATGTGGTGCCGCCCGTTTCCGTCTTGGAGAGCGTGTTGCCATTGTTGTCGTATGTGTAGGTGGCGGAAGACGTAGAGGTAAGCTCGTTAGAAGCGTTGTAATTGTATGAAGTAGGCCCGGCGGAACTCAATCGGTTACCCACCGCGTCGTAGCTGTATCCTTCCGCCACACTGCCGTTAACTACAGCCTGTGTCAATTCGTAGATGTTGTCATAACTAAAGTTGGAGGTGACAGAAACGGGATTGGGGTCGCCCTGTTGAACCGCCGTCTTGCTGGTGCGGTTCCCCGCTGCATCGTACGAATAGCTGGTGCTCCCCGGCAGGCTCCCTCCATTGTGCAGGACACTTAACAAGTTCGAGAGAGTGTCATAGCCATAAGCCGTGTTGATGCCGTTGGGTCGCGTCAAGGACGTCCGCCGCCCCAGGACGTCATAGCCGAAACCAAAATTTCCCGTAACAGAGTTCAAGAGACCCGTCAGGCGATTCAACGTGTCATAGCTGTAGGTCGAGACGCCGCCGGCGGCGTCAGTCAGCGAGGTGCGGTTGGACGCGGCGTCGTAGCCGTAGGAGTTTGAAAGCGTTCCGCTGAGGAACGAATACTGCGTGCCCGTGCCCACAAGGCGTCCGAGGTTGTCATATGTGAATGAATAGGTGCCAGTGGAGTCTGTGACCTGCGTCAAGCGGCTCACCGGGTCGTAAGAGTAGCCCGCGGAGTAATTCGTATAACTCTTGCTGGTCATGCGGTAAAGCGCGTCATAGCCATAGTTGATCGTGTGCCCGTTGCGGTCCGACTTGGAGAGCAGGTTGTTCATCGCGTCATAAGCATAGCTCTCGCTGAGCGTCGAGGGGAAGGTGACTTGCGTAACGCGCCCGTAGGCATCATAGGCAAAGCTGGTCTGGTGGCCCGCCGCGTCCGTGATGTCCACCAGGTTGTTCTCCGTGTCGTAACCATAGACGGTCAGGTTCGACGCGGCATCCGTCACCGCCACCAGCCGGTCGGCATCGTCGTATTGATAGGCAGTGGTCATGCCATTGGCATCGGTCACCGAAGTCCGCCGCCCGCGATAGTCGTAACCGAAATGAGTGGAGGGAGTGGCGGGTGACGTAATAGGGGTTATATCTGTGAGGCGGTTCATGGAGTCGTACGTGTAATTGGTCACGTTCAGAAGCGGGTCGGTGGAGGAGAGGCGATTGCCGCGCCCGTCATATGTGAACGAAGTTGTGTTGTTCTGCGCATCTTTGATCCAGTCCACAAGCCCCGCCGTGTTGTAGTGAAGCCTAGTACTTACTTGAATTAATAAG
>PLSX01000008.1 GCA_003165315.1 Acidobacteriota bacterium | reverse complement strand
TTCTCCATCCCCACTATTTCCCGCACAGACCCAAACTTAATCCACCGCCCCGCCTGCGTATTCTCCCCCGGTTTGGTTAGAATGCCTTTGGCATCCTTCAGCAAGACCCCCTTGCAAAACATCAGCGCGCAGCACTCCTTCAATCCAATTATTATAACCACATTCTTCTTCTCAAACGTGTAACAAGGTTTCCCCCACTTCAATTCCTCCGTCAGTGGACACCCCAGCAGGATCATCCTCAATTTCTCCATCTCTCCCAGCCACTTTTCCACCCTGCTCAAATATTCATCAACCTTCGGATTCATCTCACTCTTCGTCATAGCAATATCTCCTCTAATTAATCGGCATTTCCTCCATAAATGGTTCAACACTGCGAAGATTTTTTGAGACCTGAACGTAACCGCCTCGCGTAACAAAACGTGTGTGCTATGAAAATGCCACGGAATTTAAACGTTCTTTTTCGATTCTCTGTCCCACTAACCCCGAGAATTTCCGCCTTGCCCCATACATTCTTCATGCGCCGCGGTGGCCGAATACTTTGTGATTTTTGCGCCTTTTGCGGTCAAATCCGTTTGGATGCGGCTCCGCCGCTTCATCCAGCGGTTTAACCGCCAGAATTCCGCAATCCTAATTCGTGATCCTTGCCGTCTTCTGTGTGCGCCCGTGAAGCGGGCATCAACGCGGGCGAAAGTCCCGCCGGTGCAATTAGACGGTTCAGCACCGAAGACCGTGCCAACTGCGTCGCCGCGAGGCGGGGTGGGGAGCAGGCATGGAGTCGAACCGACAGGTCGTAATGAACCTATGAACCACATGAATGAGCCTCGAAAGACTACTCCCGGCAGCCGAGTCCTTACAGAAGGGGCGAAGGCCGCAGAGTTGGAACCCGGATTAACCGTCGTGGGTTCCGGCAATGGACCGGCGGGGTCAGCGTGGACGACATGTTGGGAAGTGACGCCCGGGTAAACGGGGAGACCTGTCCAATGGCGAGAAAACAAGACTCAACCGGCGGCACAACCCCACAAAAGGGGGAGGCCGAGCGGGCCATGACAGGAGTCGGAGGCGTTCGTAGTAGCCTTGAAGCCGTGCCGGACCTCTGGTCTGGAGAACCCACGGAAGAGCCAAGGGACGCCACTTGTTCCGCAGAGGTGAAGAGCAGGGAAGGACGTGGTGACGGTCCGCGAGGGCTACCAGCACCCGATAAAGTCCGGCAACTGCAAATCACGCTGTATCGGAAAGCGAAGTCCAAACCAGAATACCGGTTTTGGAGTCTGTATGGAGAAGTGCAACGCGCCGACGTGCTGGCAACAGCATGGCGGCGTGTCAAAGCGAACGCAGGAGCGCCGGGAGTCGATGGAGTAACCATCGAGGAACTGGCCGCCGATGCGCAGGCGGAAGCAGTGTGGCTGACCGCGCTGCGGGAGGAACTTCATCGCAAGACGTATCGGCCCGCGCCGGTGCGCCGGGTAAAGATCCCCAAAGCCAGCGGAGGGTATCGCGGATTGGGCATCCCCACGGTCAAAGACCGGGTGGTGCAAATGGCGATGTATCTGGTGCTGATGCCGATCTTCGAGGCGGACTTCCATCCGCGCTCCTACGGCTTTCGGCCCGGATGCAGCGCCCATCAGGCAGTCGGAGAGATCAGAGAAGCGCTGCGCATGGGCAAGACCGAAGTGGTCGATTGTGACCTGGCACAGTACTTCGACACGATCCCCCACCGGAAACTGATGCGGCAAGTGGCCCGGCGGGTGAGCGACGGGATGATCCTCAAACTCATCAAAGCCTGGCTGCGCGCTCCAATCCTTGAGGAAGAAGAAGGCGGCGGACGGAGGATGAAGGCGAACCCTTGTGGCACGCCACAGGGCGGCGTCATCTCTCCGCTGCTGGCCAACATCTACCTCCATCCCTTGGATGAGGGGGTCAACGATCAATGCCGGCAGAAGCCGCGGATGATCCGGTACGCAGACGACCTGGTAATCCTCTGCCGTCCCGGAGAAGGCCGTGGACTCAAGGAACGGCTGAGCCGATGGCTGCAAGCCAGGGGCCTATCGCTCAACGAGAAGAAAACCCGAGTGCTCCAGAGCCGCGAAAGCGGATTTGAGTTCCTGGGGTTTAACTTCCGCTGGCAGCAATCCAAGAAGGGAGTGTTCTACGTCCACACGGAACCAACCCCTGCTGCCGAGCAGGCATTACGGGACCGTGTACGCGAACTAACCCTGCGATCCACCACCTGGAGAGCACCGCAAGAGGTCGTGCGCGAGATCAACCAAGTGACCCGTGGATGGGGCAATTACTTTGCCCTCAACCATCACCAACGCAGCTTCCGGCAGATGAACCACTTCATCGCTCACCGGATGCGGCAATGGCTGTGGCGCAAACACGGCAATCCCTCTGGGAAGTTCGAACGCTGGCCGGACGGCATGCTCTTCACAAGCACAGGACTCCACCCTCTACCGACGACATGGATATGAGACATCGCATCGCCGAGAAATGGAACCCGGAAAGCCGGATGCGGGAAAACCGCCCGTCCGGTTTGATGAGGGGTGGGAAGCAGACGGTCATTGGCCCTCGGGCCTTTCAATCCGCCGCTTCCTGCCTACTCTACTCAATCCCCTGTTGGAACACGGAACAACTGGGCGCCGTTGGAGTCCGTAAGATCAAAACAGAAAGCGGCGGGTGCTGCATCCGGTGCGGAGCAATCCTGTCATCCTGTCAATACCCTACCTGCTGGTGCTTATTCTTAGTCAAATTTTTCTTGCAAATGTTATGTTTTGAGCAATAATGCTTCTTCAGGCCGCAGCTTTTCTATGATTTTTCATTCCCGCCAACTCGGTTTCTCCCTCAGCGCTTCCTGGCCAGAACCCAGCCTTAGCCCGCATGAATCACACAATAATCGCTGAGGGCGAGGGATGGCGGTTTGTGGCGGCGGATTTCGAGTAGCACAGGGGTCGAGTAAGGTGAAAAGCGTTGCTGGACCTTCAGCATGCGGGTTTTGGTGCTTTCCACAGGCGGGA
>PLSX01000094.1 GCA_003165315.1 Acidobacteriota bacterium | reverse complement strand
GAATCGCGCCCCAGCAGACCAGCCCGGCATCCCCACAGCGCCTACGATTCGCTGCTTCCGCTCTCGTGTGCCCAGCCCTCAAAAATCACCCCGCCTGCTGCTCATCAAACCGGCAGAAGTGATGCTCATTTAAACCGGCGCGGACATGTCCCCACCCGCGCCTTCGATATCGAGAAATCTAAGTTTGATTGGGTTGGAAAATCCAGACTCGACGCGGGTGGGGACAACCGGGCTACAAAGGGCCTGGGTGGAACGGCGTTCGGACCTAAATATTGCGAATGGCGATTTACCACAGGTGATAGTAGCCGCCGCGTTGGGCGAGTTCGACGGACAGTCCGAACAATTCGCTAAGACGTTCGGTGGTCAAGAGCTGGGTTTTGGGCCCGTCGGCAAAGACGCGGCCCTGGCGCAGCAGAACGACGCGGTCGATTTCCGGAAGAATATCAGGAAGATGGTGCGTCACCATCAGGATTCCCGTGCCGGCCTGGGCCAGCTTTCGCAAAATGTCGCGGAGTTCGAGCGCGGCGCGAAGATCCAGGCTGTTGCCCGGCTCATCCAGCAAGAGCGCCAATGGATCATGCACCAGGGCGCGGCCGATCAGCAGGCGATGCGCCTCACCCGACGACATCTCCGTCATCTCGCGATCCGCCAGATGCCCTGCCTCCAGACGTTCAAGCACTTCGCTGCTTTTTTCCATCATCGCGGCGGTAACTTCGTGGTAAGGCTGAAGCCCGATGCTGCTGAAGAAGCCTGAGAGCACCACCTCGCGCCCGGTGATCTCGCGCGTGCAGCGACGCAAAAGCTCACTGGAGACAATTCCCAACAGCGACCGCAGCTCAAAGACATCCCAAGTGTCGCGTCCCAGGATGGTGAGCGACGATTCGGGATCGAACAGCGGATAGCACTCACGCGTGATGGTCTTGATAAGCGTGGACTTGCCGCATCCGTTCGGCCCCAGGATCGCGACGTGCTCACCCGCCCCGATTGTGAGCGTAATGTCGTACAGCACTCGCTTTTCCCCCAGCATGACCGAAACATGTTGGAAGTCCAGAAGCGCCGGGCCTTCGGTGGAATTCAATGATTTCTTTGTCGCCATTCGTTATCGTTTACCCTTCCCATCTGCGAAATCTGATTGATCTGCGGATCAGCTTTCCAGCTTGAACTTTGTGGACGCCAGGCCGTACAGCCGCCGCCAGATCAGGCGATTGAGCGTGACCACCATGGCGGCCATGACGATGGTTGCGGCCAGCAGCACGTGGAAGTTTCCCGTGTCAGTGGCGTGGCTGATCACCGCGCCCAAACCCACCGTGGACAAAGTCTTTCCCTGAAAATGGAAATACTCGGCAACGATGCTGGCATTCCACGCGCCGCCTGATGCGGTGATGAACCCCGTAATCAGGTAAGGGAAAATTCCCGGGAGGATCAGCCGCTTCCAGCGCTCAACTTTTCCCAGCCGGAAGACGCTGCACACTTCCTTCAGATCCGTGGGAATGGCGCTGGAGCCGGCGATGACATTGAATAGGATGTACCACTGGGTGCCGAGCAGGAGCAGCACCATGGAACCGATGCCCATTCCGCCGCCGATGCGGACCAGCATGAGAAGCACGACGGGGAAAAGAGCCGTTGCGGGCACCGAGGCGGCAATTTGCGCCAGGGGTTGCACAAGGGCGGAAAGCCTCGGCCGCATTCCCACATAGACTCCCACGGGAATCGTCCAGAGTCCTGCCAGCACCAGCGTGGCTTCAACGCGCAGGAAGGTTGCCCCGGCGCCCCGGAGAATTTCGCCGATTTCCGCGCTCGAAAGCGCCGCCAGCATCCTGCCCATGCCGACCATCGCGTATCCGATGGCGGCGAGTCCCACCACCATCAGGGCGCGCCAGAACCAGGGTGATGCCGGGCTTTTGCGCGCAGCTCCGCCATGAGCTTCGCCGGCTTTGGCGAAATAGATGTTCAACGCTTCCCGCGCCGGCTTGGTGGTGACGCGCGCTGCGGCTGCGATCATCTTCGACCGGCGCAACAAGTCAAGAATCGGGGAGCGTGCTGGTTCAGCCGCCTCAACTTGTTCAACTTTGAATTTTTCCGCCCAAGCGATCGTGGGCCGCCAAACAAACTGGTCGATCAAAACGATGATCGCCACCATCACCCCCAGGCCCCAGATGATGGAACGCGTATCGCCCGCGTTGGCGGCAGTTTGCAGGTAGGACCCCAATCCGGGAAGGCGCAGGTCGCGATCGCCCAGCACGAACATTTCGCACGCCATCAGGAAAAACCAGGCGCCCGCCACGGACATGATGGAATTCCAAATCAGTCCAATGGCGGCGTAGGGCAGCTCCATTTGCCACAGCCGCTGCCACCATCGCAAACGATAAATCTCCGCGGCCTCGTGCATTTCGCGGGGAATATTCTTCAAGGAAGAGTAGAAACTGAAGGTCATATTCCAGACCTGGCCCGTCATGATCAGCACGATGGCCCCCAGCTCCGCTCCCAACTGGCTATGAGGAAACAAGCCAATCATCGCCAGCATGACGGGCGGAAGGAAACTGAGCACGGGGATGGATTGCAAAATGTCGAGCAGCGGAACCATGATGCGCTCGGCTTTTGCGTTGTAAGCCGCGACGTAGCCATACACCAGGGTAAAACCCAGGCTGAGGAAATAGGCGATGGCGATTCGCGTGACGGAGAAGAAGGCATACTTCGGCAGGGCGCCGGGGTTGAGATGAATTTCCGCCTGGGTATTGACCGGACCAATTCCGTAGCGGGCAAAGGTGAGCAAGCCATAGAAGATCGCCAACCCCGCGAGGAGGATGGGGAGGTCGCGCAGAAGCGATGGTGCCGCGGCGGGAAACACTCCCCACGGTGGAATTCCAGATGAAGATTTAGGCGGTCGTGACATTATTCCTGGTGCTGTGGATCAGGTTGGGAATCTCCCGCATGTTCCAGCCGGTGCAAAGACAACCGGTCACTGTGAGAATCGTAGGAAAAAATCTCGCCGTAGCGGCCCCAGGTCAAAACGGTTTCAATCTGCCGCTCGGTTTCATCCTCGGGAAAGTGTTCGTCCAGGATGTCGCGGAAGAATTCCAAAGGCATGGTGCCGTCAGACTTGCTGGCCAGGCCGCTTCTGATCTGCTGAAGAAGCATGGCATGGGCAAGGGCGGCTTCGCGGAAGAGCACTTTGCGCGTGGGAATGTCCGCGTTGCTGAATTCGCGCCCTTTCTCCGTAATTTCCACGTCGCCTTTCTCCGTCCGGGCAAAATCCAGCAACGTCGCGGCTTCAGTGATCGGCAGCAGATCGTTCACTTCCAATTGCAGTTCGTCCGCGATCCGATATAAATCGTCTTTGCCGCCCCGGTCAATCAGCAGTTCGAGCAATCCGGCGATACCACCCGGCCGGGCGTGAGGCAGCATCGGGTAGGGAGCCTTTATCGAATGCGCTGCGGCGGAGGGCAGCGCCGGGTCCAACTCCGGCTGCGTCATCAGCTTGTAAATGTAATCGACGTAGACAAGGAATTCGGCGGAGTTGCGATCACGGGGTTGTTTTAATGGAATGCGGAAGTCGGCACGGATGCGGGCAGGGTTTCGACCCAGGACAAGGATGCGGTCAGCCAGCAGGGTGGCTTCTTCAATGTTGTGAGTAACCAGGAAAATGCTGCGGGTCGGAATCTTCTTACCCAGCCACAGCTCCATCAATTCACCACGCAGATTCTCCGCCGTAAGAACGTCGAGAGCGGAAAAGGGTTCATCCATAAATAAGATTTCCGGCTCGAGGGCCAAGGCCCGCGCAATACCCACGCGCTGCTTCATGCCGCCGGAGAGTTCCTTGGGGTAAGCGGATTCAAACCCCTGCAATCCCACTGCGTGAAGAGCGCGTAGAGCGCGATGATGCCGCTCAAAATGTTCCATGCCCCGTGCCAGCAGAGGGGTTTCTACGTTATCCAGGACCGTCAGCCAGGGAAAGAGGGCGAAACTCTGAAATACAATCGCGAGGTTGGGGGCGCAATCCTGAATCGGCTTGCCATGCCAAAGGACCAGACCCTTGGTGGGCTTGATTAATCCTGTGAGAATTCGCAAAAGCGTGGACTTTCCCGATCCGGAAGGACCCAGTAGAGCTGTGATGGCGTCAGGCTCAAGAGACAGGTCTGTGGGGGCGATGACTTGGATCTGTCGTCCGTCGGGCTGAAGAAACGATTTCTCAACCTGTACCGCTTCAGCGATGGGCTCCACAACCGAAACCCGGTGCGAAATGGCGCCTGCCACGTCTGCGGCCGCCCCGTCCGCCGCTTGATTCGTGGGGGAATACTCTCCGGAAATTTCATCCATCACCCGCTGCCAGGCCTCCCCGGGCAGTTCGTCCAAAAACTGCATCCGGTCATCGGGAGCCATCTTGCCAACGATGGCGCGCAGATTTTCCAGCGACCGGGAATGGAGCAGTACATACGAGTGGTAATAGGGAAAATGGCTGATCAAGGCCGCGGCAAAATCAACGGGCATGACGCGGAAGAGAACTTGTTGATCTTCAAACGGCAAGGCCATGACGGATTCCGCCGCGGCCGCAGGATCAAGCTGCTGCAGCAAGGCAACAGCCTGGTCCCAGTGTCCCAGGGACAGCACTTCGCGCACTTTGTCCGCGCCGGGCGGGTTCATTGAATACACCTCATCGGTAATCCAGAAATCCTTCTTGAAGGACTTGTCAGTTTACACTGGTAAGGGCACGCGAGGATACCTTGTGAATGTTACAGATGGGTGAAAAACAAATTTGCAGCGAGCGTTCTGCCCGTGCCCGTCCATAGCCAAAATGGCCATGACAATTGCCGGTTCCACGCCGCGGCTCACTTTTTATTCGGCTGCTTTAACAAGCGCTGGTAATTGTTCCAATAGTCCATGTTGTTGGGTTTGAGCGTGGATGCCGTGTGGTATTCCGCCAGAGCGCCCGCCTTGTCGCCTTTCCGCTCCAGGGCGACGCCGAGGTTGTAATGTGCGACTTCGTAATTGGGATTCAAACGCACAGCCTCGCGGTATTCCGCAATCGCACCATCCACATCGCCCCTGATCCCGAGAGCGACGCCAAGGTTGTCATGCGCAACTTCGTAATTCGGGTTTATGCGTATAGCTTCGCGAAATTCCGCAATTGCATTGTCCAAGTCGCCCTTGCTTCCGAGAGCGACGCCAAGGTTGTTATGGGCCAGATCATTGTTGGGGTCCAATTTCAGGCCAGCGCGTGCTGTCGATTCCGCGTCCGCCCACTTCTGCTGCGGAATCAGAACGTAGGTAAGGCTCACATAAAGGTCAGGGCTTTGCGGGTCAAGCTTCAAGGCGGCACGATATTCCACCTCCGCCAGGGAGTATTGCCCTTTTCTGGCAAGTTCGCCGCCGGTCGCCATGTGCTGCCGCTCCTCGGACTGCCGGCTTTCCAAACCCGGATCAACTGTCGCATTAACGGGCTTGATCACCTTGGCGTTCTGCACCGCCGTGATGATTCCTTCGTCGCCTCCTGATTGACGCAATTGCTGAAGGTAGTCATCCTTCACATCGAAATCGATGCCGCGAGTGTTCAAGAGCATCACCACGCGCTGCCCCGGCACTCCACCCGTCAGCAAAGCCAAAATTTGGACCTGGTTCAGCGGCTTCGCTGCGGTCGCCCCCTGAGGGGGCTTGGGCGCTTGCAGAGCATTAAGAAATGCGTCGCTGGCACCGGCAGCCTTGAGACCCTGGATAAAATCCTGCGAAGGCACAAAGTCAATTCCACGCTGCGAGACCAGCTTCGCGCCCGAATCGTCGCCGAATCCGTCTCGAACCATATTGCTGACCTGCTCCTGCGTAAAGGGCTTTTGCTGCGCCCGGAGAGATGGGACCAACACCAGCCCCACGGCCAGAATCAACAGAGTCAATATTTTGCCTAATCTCATCGCCACCTCGCACGGCAGTCATGAACGGAAAGAAATCGATTGGGAATTCTTCTCCAAGCAAAACTGACGGTCCATTCTTAGTGCCACGCCCCACCCCAAAAAAACCAAGGCCCTTCCATTGTAATGACACTTAAAGAATAAACAAGGAGACCGGACAAGGAAACCTTGCAGCCCATGCTATCCCAACAAGTTGATGAAAGGGAATACCCAAAGTGAATTGCCCAATGCAGGGGTACAGTTCGCCATGCGCCGATTGCACTCGGGTGAGGCAAGAGAAGGGCCTTTGCCTTCGCAGCGGCGGAAGTCAATTGATCTTGAGTTGCTTTCCGGGGTTTCCGCCAATGGGTCTGGAAGAGGGTCCAAGCTTATGTTAAAAATGCCGGCATGTTCCCGACAATGTGGGTTGCTGCAGCAGTGGCGGCGGCACTAAACCGCCGCCACTGCAATGGCTCGCACTACCAGGTAATCAATCGTAATACTCGAGGCCGAGGTGAGTGATCAGTTCTTCGCCCTTCAGGTGCCGCAGTGTGTTCTTCAGCTTCATCAGTTGGATGAACACGTCGTGCTCCGGATACAGCCCCGTCGCCGTCTGCGGACTCTTGAAGTAGAACGACAGCCATTCCTGGATCCCCATTTTCGCCAGAGCCGGTGTGCGTTGTGCCAGGTCCATGAACAGCACCAGATCCAAAGCCATCGGCGCCGCCAGGATTGAATCCCGGAACAGGCAGTTCACTTTGATCTGCATCGGGTATCCCAGCCAGCCGAAGATGTCCAGGTTATCCCAGCTCTCCTTGGCGTCGCCGCGCGGCGG
>PLSX01000210.1 GCA_003165315.1 Acidobacteriota bacterium | reverse complement strand
TCTTCATCGTTTCCGAAACGGCTGCCGCCGGAAGCAGGATTCCGAGTGTGAATCAATGGCTGCGGTCCGAGGGCACTTGGCGCGGCGGATGCGGATACCGCGAAGGGCTTGTTTTCCATGGTTCTTCCGGCGTATGCTCTCGTCCAAGATCAGTCATTCGCCGCTACAGGGAGGGATGAGACGTGAAGGCTTGGTGGGCAATCATTTTCTTGCTGGCTGTGAATTTGGGCGCGGCGGCATCTCCACGCCCTGCCAATAAACCAGTCACACGTGACGACATTCTCTATCTCTTGAACAACTATGTTCCCAGCCAGAGTGTGACCAATCTGGTGAAACAGAATGGCGTGGACTTTGATCCCGAGGAAGATTATCTCAAGAAGGTCCGGGCGGCGGGGGGTAAGGATGATCTGATCGGGGCTTTGTACGATGCGCACGGGGCGGGTTCGCATCCGGTCACAACCGTGCGGCGTTCCGACGACGACTTGCAGGTTGAGCAACACCTGTCCCGTGCCCTGGAACTTGAAAAGCTGGAGTCCTACCCCGACGCGGAACAGGAGTACCGCGCCGCCTTGTCCATTCAACCGAGGAACAGCACCATGCATGTGGGCCTGGGCCGCGCCCTGGCCAAGCAGGAAAAGTGGGACGACGCTTTGGCGGAGTACCGCGAGGCCATACATTTGGACCCGAAATCCGCGGAGGCACATGCCGCTCTGGGCCTTGCCATCAGCCTGCGGGGCGATCCCGGCAAGGCCATTCCCGAGTTGCGCGCCGCCCTGAAGCTGAATCCACATGACCTGCAAGCCAGAAACATCCTGGGGGCGTCCCTCTATAATGTGCACGACGTCCCGGGGGCGCTCAAGGAATTGCACCAAACTGCGGACATGGCGCCGGGCACGGCTGCCGGCCACTATGCCAACGCCCAGATCCTGCTGGTGGAAAAGAACGATCCCGACGGGGCCATTGCCGAGTTTCGAGAGGCTATTAGCCTGGACCCTTATACCTGGTTTCCCCACAACGATTATGCCAACGCGCTGACGGCCAAGAATGATTGGGATGGCGGCATCTTTGAATACCGGCAGGCGCTGCGATTGCAGCCGGACTCCGTGGTGGCCCATTCGAATCTGGGCTATGCGCTCGCCAGCAAGGGCGACCTGGTGGGCGGGAACGCCGAGATTCAAAAGGCCTTGCACATCAACCCCAACAGCCCCCAGCCGCATTTTATCCATGGCATGATTCTGGCTGTTGAGGACAAAATGCCGGAGGCGACCCAGGAATATCGCGAAACCGTGCGCCTCGATCCCGGCTACACCTTCGCCCATTATCTCCTCGGCGGAGCGCTGGGGTCGGCAGGAGACATTGCCGGGGGGGTCAGTGAAACCCGCGAAGCGGTTCGTCAGGAGCCATCCAATCCGCAATTTCACAATCAACTCGGGGTAATGCTGACCCATTCCGGAGACAATGCCGGTTCCGAAGCGGAATATCGCGAAGCCATACGCCTGGATCCCAAGTACGCGATGGCCCATGCCAATCTGGGCTCGCTGCTTCTGGAGGAGAGCCATTACCCCGAGGCGGTCAAGGAGATCGTCACCGCCTACCAGATCGATCCGAAGAATCCGGAAATTCTTGCTCTGTATAAAAAATACACGGGTAAATTATTCTAGGCTCCTGAGCCCTTCCCAGGGTGGGACTGCGATTCTCCCTTGAAGCAGACGAGAGCACCCTTAAGCAGCATTCCCCACCCCAGTATTTCCAACCTACGCCAGGCCCGAGGTGTAATTCACTTAGAGCCTCGCGTCAGGCTTTCGAAAACAGCGGCAAGCTCTTCCAGTGAAAGCTCTTCTGCCCGCAGATTGGCAGGTTTGCCCGCAGCCTCAAACGCCTCCAGAAGGCGCGTCCGCAGATATATACCCCCCAGATTGTTGAGCAGGTTCTTCCTCTTTTGGGCAAAGCAGCGCTTCACAAATTCAAGAAACTCGTCACCTTTTTCGCGCGGCCATTGATCAAATTTCGCCTTCATGCGAAAGGTCACCAGTGCCGATTGTACTTTGGGGGCAGGGGCGAACGCTCCGGGCGGAACTGCAACCGCGATGCATGGCTGGGAGAAAACCTGCGTCGCAATGCTGAGGTAGGCGTAGTCGCGCGTTCCGGGTTCCGCCGTAAGGCGCTCCGCGACCTCGCGCTGCATCAGCAAGCCCATGGAACGTATGGAGTCCCGCTGCTCGAACAGCTTATGAAGGATGGGTGAGGTGATGTAGTAGGGCAGGTTGCCGAAAACAAAAGCCTGGGCCACCCCTTCCTGGCGGCAGATCGCGGCAAGATCGACGCGCAGAATATCCGCCAGAATGATCTGCACCGCGGGTTGACCGGCAAAGTCCGCTTCGAGTTGCTGCGCGAGCTCCCGATCAACCTCAACGGCGATGACCTTCCGGGCACGGCCGGTCAGAAGGCCAGTCATCGCGCCGCGGCCAGGACCGATTTCAATCACAACATCGTCGGCGCGGAGATCAAGCTCCTCCAGAATCTTGGTCCGAAAACGCTGGTCATGAAGAAAGTGCTGGCCGAGTTTGGGGCGGTGGCGGGTGCCGATTTTGGATTTTAGATTTTGGATTTTGGATTCTCCGTCCATACGCGCGTTTGGATCATAGCATCTTAAAGGGGAAGCTAGAAGTTGGGAGCTAGGAGCCAGGATTCAGGAGTTAGGAGCTGGAAGTCTGAATCCTCGCCTCTGGACTGTGCCGATCCACCCGCTTTCGTGCATGACATATTGTCCTTGCTTTGTGTTTTCATAGATATCGCCGGATGCACCTTCATTTTTGGGAACGGGAGCGATGAGTTAGTATCCAGGAGCCAGTATTTAGGAGTTAGGAGCTGGAAGTCTGAATCCTCGTCTCTGGACTGTGCCGATCCATCCGCTTTTGTGTATGACATATTGCCCTTGCCTTTTGTTTTCATAGATATCGCCGGATGCACCTTCATTTTTGAAGAAGAAGTTAGTGCAGTGTCCACGAAATAAATGGACACTGTTTGCGGCGTAGCGCCGACCTCAAGTGAGGTCGGCGCTACATTGTCCAGCCAATTACTGGACACTGCACTAGCCTTGGCGCATGGAGATTTTCCCGTTCCTTTGTTTTCATGAATATCGCCGGATGCACCTTCATTTTTGGAACAGAAGATAGAAGTTAGGAGCTGGAAGTTAGAATTCGGCCTCTGCCAATCCCTAGCCCCTAACACCTGCCACCGACCCCGAGTCCCCTAAAAGCCTACACTAGAGGCTAGTATTTGTCAAGAAAAATGCGCAGCCCCGCCGCCATGGGGGAGGGGGGCACATTCCCAGCCGGAAACGTCTTGCCGGCAGCCAACGGCCCGGGTGGCTCGCCGAAGAGTGCGGCAAATTGTCGCGATGGGCGCAATTAAATTGGGCGAATTGTGTGTAAGAAGGACGAATTATTGCCTGTTCAAGGCGAGAATTTCCCCAAGGAAGGAATTTCTGTTTGCGCTTTGACACGTCAGGGTGCGAACAATTCGCCGATTCCCGGTTCTTTTGCTCAACTACTCGACGCCCCATGTGGAATTTGCCATCCCGATGGGTGGTACCCGCACAGGCGATGATGGAGTGAGATGCGGAAAGACGAAATGTCCGGAGCTGGAGTGCGGCCGGCTTTGAAGGAGTCAAAACGGGGAACTACTCTTCGTCGAAATTTGAGGATTCTGCCAGGCACATGACCCCGGACACGCGCCAGTCGGCGTTACTTCCGCGTTTCCAGTGCACTCCCAAGGCTGGTTCAGTCATTATCACGTAAGTATCTTTCCCATAAGAGGTGTCAAGTCCGAGATACAGGCCGATATTTGAGAGTGACTTATTGACCGCAAAGATCGACGTGGCACACTGCGGTTGGACTGCCGACTCCAGGAATTCATCCAAGCGCTGATACCTGGCGACAAGGTCCTGGAGTTTTGGTGGGGTGCGAGAGCTCTCGGAGGCATCAAGAACGTAAACGAAGTTAGGATCCAGGTTATTTTTGCGCGCGAACTCTTTGGTCAGAGCCTCGTGTTTGTCCAAGGCCGTTTTCAGTGCGAACATGGGGTTTGCGGCATAGACCGGCATGGTAACGGCATTGCGGGTCCACCAAAACATGCAGACGCCCATCAGCCCGGCCAGTTCCTGAACCGCACTCTCATCGGCCGCAGTCTTCCGGAGCACGCCTGGAGCTGCGAAAAAGCTCCAAGCGTCCTCATTGTTATACTCCGGAAAGCTGCCTCCTTCGAAACTGCTCTTCAGCTTGCTGATGTCCGAGAGCGGCGTGTCGTAAAGGCGCCCAACGAACTCTGCGTTCTTCGTGATCAATTCCCTGGTCAGAGAGCCACTGATCTTATCGTCAGGAAGGGGACGCGGCACAACGGCAGGGCGTCCATCGGCCCCGGTGGAAACGAGGTAAAGCATCAGCGCATTGCCTGTATTCACCTGAACCTGCAAAATGAGGTAGCCGCCTCTTTCCAGCAGGTCAAGGTAAAGGTACTCCTCATGCACCTTGACATGAAGCGCGGCCGCCGCCTCGCGCGCCTGTCGCGCCACCTCGCGCGTTTGCGCGTTGGCGTCGATTTCGCGGATGATTTCAAACGAAGTCCTGCCTTTAGGCTTGGTTTCATAGCTGTCCTTATGACTGCGTCCATAGGAACGGGCCGCAGCAATCGCCTGGTCGGGCGTCAAACTTACCGGCGAAGAATTCTGTGGCGTACGGTCGTTGGCAAGCGAAGCGCATGGCGAGATCAGGCAGCAACAAATTAGAACTAGGATTGGGAGTTTCATGGTTTCTCCGCAAAAACTCTCAAGTGCGGGGCAGTTCGTGATGGACGGTGCGGGCCTCGCACGCTGCACATCCGGCTGATTCAATTCAGTTGCAATCCGCGCGCCAATCCGATCCAGGCCGCAAGTCATAGGGAAGATGGGCGCTGCTTCGACTTTCCAGACGCGGCACCCCGCCGGAGTGTCAGATTGGGCTGTCTACGGTGTCGTCCAAGAATGGCGGTAGGGATTTCCTGGGAGCCCCCCGTAGCCGCGGATGAGCATAGACACGCAATGATCGAAACAAATTACTTATTCGCGCCGATCCGCGTTCATCCGCGACGGCAACCGATCGGGCTCATTCAGAACACAGGCCCGGGGAAGTCCCACGGTCAGGAAGGCTTTGACCGTGGCTACAATTTCGGCGCCTGACGCAATCCAAAATGGCCGGGCGCGAATCCAAAATCCAAAATCGAAAATCCAAAATTCCGTTCCAAATTCGGTCGCTTGACATTGCCGGGGGCATCCTCTAACGTAACGGGGTTTGGTCTGTGGATTTTCCCGAAAGGAGATGCGGTGTGAAAGTTGCTTTCGTCGCATCGGAAGGCGTCCCGTTTTCCAAGACAGGTGGGCTGGCAGACGTTGTAGGAGCG
This sequence comes from Acidobacteriota bacterium, assembly GCA_003165315.1. Taxonomy (GTDB): domain Bacteria; phylum Acidobacteriota; class Terriglobia; order UBA7540; family UBA7540; genus Bog-366. The sequence continues at coordinate 99,000 of PLSX01000210.1, read as the reverse complement.
CTGCCCAAGGCGCTGGCGGCGCTTGGGCACGAAGTGGAAGTCATTTTGCCCCGCTATCGAGTTACCCCGCAAGGCGCAAGCATGCCGCACGCGAAGAGCCTGACTTTGCCGCTGGGCTCCGGATACAAATTCGCTGCGGTGCAGAGCGCCGGCCGCACCCACCAGGTGCAAACCTACCTGATCGACTGCCCGGAATTGTTCGATCGCGACGGCCTTTACCAGTATCGAGGCGAGGATTACCCGGACAACGCCCATCGATTTGCGGCGTTTTCCATGGCGGCGCTGGAGTTCCTGAAGCACAGCCCCAATCCTCCGGACATTATCCATTGCCACGACTGGCAAACGGCCTTGGTGCCCGTCTACCTGCGCAATCTTTACCGGGGTGACAGCTATTTTACCCAAACCTCGATCATGTTTACGCTGCACAACCTGGGTTACCAGGGACTGTTTCTTCCCCATCTGCTGCCCCAGATCTCCCTGCACGCCGGGCTCTTCACTGTCGATGCGCTGGAGTATTATGGGATGGTGAACCTCCTTAAGGGAGGCATTATCTTTTCCGATTTCATCACCACCGTCAGCCGCAAGTATGCGGAGGAGATACAGACCCCGGAGTTTGGCTATGGCCTGGAGGGCGTGCTTTACGCTCGCGCGGATCACCTGCAGGGCATCCTGAATGGCGTCGATTATGAAGAGTGGAACCCCGCCACGGACAGGCACCTGGCGGCAAATTACACTCCCGCGGATTTGGCCGGCAAGGTAGCTTGCAAGCGTGACTTGCTGGAGAAGATGGGCGCGCGGTCGCCGGTGTTGACCCGCCCGGTGATCGGCATCGTCTCCCGCTTTGCCTCGCAAAAGGGATTTGACCTGATCGGCGCCATCGCCGAGCAATTGGCGGGTTTGGACCTATACATCGTCGCTCTGGGCACGGGCGAGCCGGCGCACGAAGAGCTTTTCCGCACCATGGCGGCAAAGTATCCGGATAAATTCCTGGTCAGGATCGCCTACGATAACGCCCTGGCCCATCAGATTGAAGCCGGGTCGGATATGTTCCTGATGCCTTCGAAATATGAGCCGTGCGGGCTCAATCAGATCTACAGCCTGAAGTATGGCGCCGTGCCCATTGTTCGGGCCACGGGCGGCCTGGATGACACCATCGAACCGTTTGATGGCCAGTCCGGCACCGGCTTCAAGTTTCACGACTATTCGCCCCAGGCGCTGCTCACTTCAATTCAGTCTGCGCTGGAGGCCTTTCAATCCCCTGAAGCCTGGCGCCATCTGATGCAGAACGGAATGAAGAAGGACTACTCCTGGGCCAGTTCTGCCCGGGCGTACTCGCAAATTTACGAGGCCATGCAGAAGGACAAAGCTTGATTAACGCTGAAGAATGACGATTACAGATTCACCCAACCCTGGAGGACCTTAAGAATGGCAGGAAGTCACACATTGGAATTTAGCGATCAGAATTTTGAGCAGGACGTTTTGAATTCACCCCAGCCCGTGCTGGTGGATTTCTGGGCCACGTGGTGCGCGCCCTGCCGGATGATGTCGCCGACGGTGGATGCCGTCGCGGCGGAATATGCCGGCCGCGCTAAAGTGGGCAAGCTCAACGTGGATGATAATATCGCGGTGGCCGGCCGCTACGGGATTCGTAGCATCCCCACGCTTCTGCTCTTCAAAGGCGGGCAGATTCAGGAGCAGTTGGTGGGGACGGTGCCCAAAGATACTCTCAGCCGGTTGCTGGACAAACATCTCGCCTAGGCACGGCTGATTACCCAGGGTCGGCAGCGGCTGTCCAAGCTTTGGCATTCTTGCCGGAGCAGGGCGGCGCATCATGTTATCCTAGAAAGTTGAGGTTCCCCTGTTGCTTGCAATGGGAGGGACCGCCGGCCGGGTTCGGCACAGGATTTCAGTTTCAGGCAAACGCCAGGGCTTTGCGGCGGGTCGGCCCGCCCGCGAAGCTGCTTGCGTGCGTGGCAAGGATTCGGTCCTACTCCTGACAAAACGAACCAGGCGGATTTGAATCATCAAGACGCAATTGCGTCAAAGGGAAGAGCAGGCCAGCATGTCGACGAATGTTGTGGTGGTGGGTGTTCAGTGGGGAGATGAAGGCAAGGGCAAAGTGGTGGACGTCCTGGCCGAGCACTTCGATATCGTTGCNNCTCCAGCTTCTTCCCACCGGGATCATCCGCCCGGACAAGATCGCTGCCATCGGCAACGGCGTAGTCCTGGACCCGGAGGCGCTCCAGAAGGAAATTGCCAAGTTGGAGGATGCCGGCGCAGCGGTGGGGAAACGCCTTCTGGTCAGCGATCGGGCCCACCTGATTCTGCCTTATCATCGCGCCCATGAGGTTGCCGCTGAAGCCGCCCGTGGCGAGGGTAAAATCGGCACCACCGCCAAGGGCATTGGACCATCCTACGAAGACAAGTCCGGGCGGCGCGGCCTGCGTGCATGCGACCTGCGCGACCCGGCGCTTTTCCGCGAAAAGGTGATCGCCATCGTTAAGCAGAGAAATCTGATTGACGGTGCGCTCTACAACGCCGCCGAGCTTGACCCTGAAGCCATGGCCGACCAGTGCCTGCAAATGGGCGAAGGCGTGCTGCCCTATCTGGCTGACGTTTCCGTTTACCTCAATGCGGAGATGGATGGCGGCAAGCGCGTGCTGTTCGAAGGCGCGCAGGGAACCATGCTGGACCTTGACCACGGCACCTATCCGTTCGTGACTTCTTCCAGTTCGACGGCAGGTGGAGCTTGCACGGGCACCGGAGTTGGACCCACCCGCATCAACTCCGCCATTGGCGTCTCCAAGGCTTACGCCACCCGCGTGGGAAGCGGGCCCTTTCCCACGGAAGCCTTGGGAGCAGAAGGGGAAAAGATTCGCGAGCGCGGTGGGGAGTACGGCGCAGTTACCGGCCGCCCGCGGCGCTGCGGATGGTTCGATGTGCCCGCCGCCCGCTATAGCGCCCGCATCAACAGTCTAAGCTCGCTCATTATCACCAAGCTGGATATTCTCGACCCTCTCGCGGAAATTCCCGTGGGTGTGGAGTATGAGTACAAGGGCAAACGGTTTAAGGACTTTCCCCCGGAAATCGAAAGCCTGGAGCAGATGAAGGTTCACTACCGCACGGTTCCTGGCTGGCAGAAGCAAACCTTCGGCTCTCAGGATGCCTCACAACTTCCGGAGCGAGCGCACGATTACCTGAAGTTTCTGACGGACCAGGTGGGGGTAAAAGTCGCCATGGTCTCAACTGGCCCCGAGCGCGATCAGTGTGTTTGGCTGGATCAGTCAGTCGTCGCTCGTCCGTAGTTTTTTGTTTTGGATTTTAGATTTTGGATTTCGGATTAGAGTCGAGGGGTGATCTGGTGTGATCTCAATCCAAAATCGAAAATCCAATATCCAAAATTCCATGCTCTCCTTCTCTCAGGCGCTCAATACCGTTAAAGATAAGCTGGCCGCGGCGAACTTGAAGCCCGGAACCGAAGTTGTACCTCTTCCCGAGGCGCGCGGCCGGGTTCTTGCCGAGGAGGTTGCCGCCGACCGCGACTATCCTCCCTTCAATCGTTCCATCCGTGATGGATTTGCCGTGCGCTCAGCGGACGTGGCTGCTCCCCTGGCGGAGTTGCAATTGCGCGGGGAAGTCCGCGCGGGAGGGCACTTTGACGGAGTGATTGGGGCCGGCGAGTGCGTTTCCATCATGACCGGCGCGCCATTGCCCGCAGGCGCGGACGCGGTGGTGATGGTGGAGTTTACGGAAACCCGTGGCGATAAGGTACAGATTCAACGAGCGATCGAGGCCGGTGAGAACGTTGTCCAGCAGGGAAGCGAGGCCGCTTCGGGAATTTGCATACTGCCGCGGGGCCGCCGATTGGGCGCGGGTGAGTTGGGTCTGCTGGCCACGGTGGGCAAGGCGCAGGTAACGGTTTATCGCCGCCCGACGGTGGCCATCATTCCCACGGGCGATGAAGTCGTCCCCGTGGAGCAGGCACCGGAGTGGTTCCAGATTCGCAACAGCAACGCCACCTCTTTGGCCGCCCAGGTGGCTGCGGCGGGTGGGGTTCCTCGCTGCCTCAATATCGCGCCCGACCGTCCGGAAGCGTTGCGCACGTTGATTCAGGACGGCTGGGAGTCTGACCTCCTGCTGATGACGGGCGGCGTTTCCGTGGGGAAATATGACTTCGTGGAGCAGGTCCTTGCCGATTTCGGCGCCGAGTTCTATTTTGAAAGCGTGGCGCTGCGGCCAGGGAAGCCGTTGGTGTTCGGGCGTGCCGCGGGCAAGTTCTTTTTTGGTTTGCCGGGCAATCCCATTTCGACTTTCGTAACCTTCTCGCTGTTTGCGCGTCCAGCGATTGCAGCTCTCGGGGGCGGGGAATTCGAGCCGCCGCTTTTCCTTAAAGCGCGGCTGGGCAGACCCCTTCGGCAGCGAACCGGATTGACCGCATTCCTGCCTGCACGCGTGGAGAGCTCCTCTGGAGAGCCAGTGGTGAGCACCGTGGCTTGGCAAGGTTCGGGAGATCTGGTGGGAGTGGCGGCGGCCAATTGCTTTGTCGTCCTCCATCCGGAGCAAACCAGCCTGGCGGCGGGGGACTTGGTGGACGTAATGAGGAAAGAACAGTGACATGTGACAAGTGACGAGCGGGAAAAACCAAGTAGTGTCACATTGAGTTGTCTTCCGAACGGGGGACTGACTCCTGCTTGCTTGTCACTTGTCACTCATCACCTGTCACTAGGTACCTGATATGCCTGCAAAACTAAGTCACTACAACTCCGACGGCCGCATCAAAATGGTCGATGTGACCTCCAAGCCTGACACGATGCGGGAGGCGCGGGCCAGCGTCTGGGTGAAGATGGGGCCTGCCGCTCTTCGCGCTGCCCGGAACAATCCCAAAGGCGACCCTCTGGAGATTGCTCGCGTTGCGGGCATTGCCGCGGCCAAGCGAACGTCCGATTTGATTCCCCTGTGCCACCCGCTGCTCTTGACTCATATTGATGTTCGGGCAAAATTCTGTAAGAATGGCGTGGAGATAACATCCTCAGTGCGCACCACGGGCCCCACGGGAGTGGAAATGGAGGCCCTGACCGCTGCTGCTGTGGCGGCGCTGACGGTCTACGACATGTGCAAAGCCGCGGACCACGGCATCGAGATCTCTGAACTCCGCCTGCTGGAAAAGAGCGGGGGAAGAAGCGGCGTCTATCGCGCCAAGAAGGGTCGTGCGCGGTAAGAAGCAGGTGTCAAGTGAGGGATGAAGGGTAAAGGATAAGGGGTAAAGGCTAAAGGAAGAGCTGTCTTACCCTTTACCCTTTATCTTTTACACTTTTTTTTGTTGGCCTGACACCTTCCGAAAGGCTTGCAAGTGTCGTCTATCCTCAAGATCCTCATCGTCGATGACAATCCGACCATCTTGAAGCTCCTATGCCAGAGCCTGGAGAAATGCGGCGAGATCATTCCGGCCGTGGACGGGGCGGACGCATTGATGAAGACGATGGAGTCCAAACCGGATTTGATTATTTCCGATTACACGATGCCGGTGATGGACGGCCGCGCGCTTTTTGACAAGCTGCGGGCGCGCAAAGAGACTCAAAATATTCCCTTTGTCTTTCTCGCCTCCCAGCAGGAGATTGATGAGCGCCTACGCATGGTCCTGGAGGGCGTGGAGGATTACTTCGTCAAGCCTTTCTTTAGCCGCGACCTCTATCAGCAGACGCGCCGCATCACGGCGCGATTGCTTCAGCAGCGCATGGAGAAGCAGGGCGGCGGCGCCGGCATCAAGGGAAAGCTCTCCGAAATGAACTTGATCGACTGGATGCAGACACTTGAGCAGGGCCGTAAGACCTGCGCCCTGATCCTACGCTCGGGCCCGGAGATGTGCACCCTCTACTTCAGCGATGGAAGCGTCACTCATGCGGTTTATGGCCAATTGAAAGGCGACGCAGCGGTATTCAAAGTTCTCACGTGGGTGGATGGCGACTGGGAAGTGGACTTCCAGAAGAAGTCTGCTGAACATACCACCACGATGTCCACCCAGGGCCTCATGATGGAAGGCCTGCGCATCCTGGACGAATCCAATCATGAGGCGGGGTGAGAACGAAGAGTGAAGGATGAAGGGTAAAGTATGAAGGTTAAAGGGAAAAGGACGGATGAAGGTTAAGGGGTAAAGGCTAAAGGGTAAAGCGCGGATACGGTTCACTTTTCATCCTTCACCCTTCATCCTTCACCCTTCATACTTTACCCTTTATCGTTCATCCTTTACCCTTTGTACTTTAGCTTCGGCCTATAACCAGTGACCTGTTCCCTGTAACCTACCATGCTCCGTGCCAAAATTCTTGTTCTCAGTGATGCCGTTTCGCGTGGAGAGCGCGCAGACCTTTCCGGCCAGGCGGTTCGCGAGGTGCTGGCTGCTGCCGGATGGCAGGTGGCCGCGATTGAAGTCCTTCCCGACGACCTTGACGCCATCCAACAACGATTGCAGGCCCTTACCAATGACGATGGTTGCGACGCCGTGGTGACTTCGGGCGGCACGGGCGTTGGACCTCGCGATGTGACCCCGGAAGCGACGCGCGCGGTGATCGAAAAAGACATTCCAGGCCTTGCCGAGTTGATGCGCGCTGAGGGCATCAAAAAAACGCGGCGTGCCGTCCTGTCGCGCGGTATCGTCGGCGTGCGCAAGGGGAAGCTTATTGTCAACCTGCCCGGAAGCCCCCGCGGCGCGCGCGAATCCATTGAAATTATTTTGGATTTACTTCCCCACGTCGTGGACCTGATCCAGGGCCGCACGACTCACCATGAGTAGCGCACCGCTTGGTAAAATTGCCTTTGCCGCCGCTCCAATTTGTTATACTTCCGACCCAAGGACTCTAGGGTCGATAGTTTTGGAGATTCTATGCAAAGCCTGCTTCAACCACTTCACATCGTTCTTATTTTCGCCATTGTCATCATGATATTCGGCTTGGGAGAGCTTCCGAAATATGGAAAGGGACGCGGGCGCGGGATTCCGGGTTTGCGAGGTGGAAGAAGCCATCTATTTGGTACAGTCTTTATGGCACAAGGTGTTGATCCGCAAATCGCCCGTGATGTTGGCGGCACTCTTCCTAACAAGGGATTGAGTCGCACCGGTATCTTTTACTTAATCCTGCTCTCCATCCTGATTGGCAATACGCTTTATTTCCTTCTATCACCGATCCTCCCTGCCGCTACCCGGATGGGCAAAGCATTTAGCTTCGGTTTGCCTGCTCTCGTTGACCTCTGGTTCTGTTTGCTGATCCTCGGGTTGCTAAGCCTATTGAGTTCGGCGCTTATGAAGGGCCCTCGGTCAGGAACGCGTTGAAAGACGGCTACAAACTTGGGGAGCACTCAGGATGGCTACGCACAGTAGAGTACTTGCAGGCTTACTGCTTTCGATTGCCTGCGTTTTAGCTGTTGCCGGTGGACGCGAACCCGTGAATCCAGCGGCCCAAAATCCCCCGGCGAGCAGCCAGCAGCGAGCATCGAAGTCTCCCCACACCCTGATTGGCCTCCAGTACGAATCCTTCTTCACTCCGCACAACATCAATTGGGGCCCGGTTGAACCGTCGGGTTCCATCGGACTTTATAACGGGACGGCGGAGGCCATCCCGATACTCGGGAAGTACAGTTCCTACGACGTCAACATTCTTAAGAAGCACGAGGAGTGGTTTGAATACCTGGGCATCGATTGGCTGCTGCTCGATTGGACGAACTTTCTGATCGCGAAGACGCCTTGGGAAGAGCATCGCGACGCAACCGGTGAGGCCGAGCAGACCATGGAGCTGATTTTCAAGACCTACCACCAGCTTGAACGGGAAGGGAAGCACCCGCCCAAGCTGGTCTTCATGATGCCTCTGTTCAAAAGTGCGGCGACGATTCCGATTGGAATCCAGCGGCTCAACAAAGTCATCCAGTGGGCGAACCAGACCTTTCTGGATAATCCTCAGTATAAGAATGAGTTGCTCGAATTCGACGGCAAGCCGCTAATGCTGCTGCCCTGGTGGGGGGCCAACGTCCATACCTCAGGAATGAGTTGCGGCGACCTGGCGAAGTTCACCGATCAGATTTCTGCTCCGCGATGGACCGTGCGCTGGATGGGAACGCAACTTGATGACTCGCACGTGGATCAGTGCGGTTACTGGTCGTGGATGGACGGAACCATCCGGCAAGCGGTGACCCAACGCGACGGAGCTCCGGAAGAGACAGTGGTGACGCCCTCCTGCTTCCCCTTCGGCTTCACCGAAGCCCTTCTGAAAACACGGCGAGGTTGGCTCGATCCCAAGGCGGTGGGAAAGGATCACGGCGCTCCCTACCTTGAAAGCTGGAAAGTGGCGTTGGAAAGCCGCCCTAAATTTATTCAGATTCACCAGTGGAACGAATTTGCCGGACAGCCCGATGACAAGGGAATGGGGCCGGGCGTGAAGCAGAAGGTCTTTGGCGACGAATACAATCTGGAACTCAGCGACGACCTGGAGCCAACGCAACTCAACGGGTGTGGCTTCCGGGGCTGCGGCGGTTGGGGATACTACTACATGAACCTCACCAAAGCGCTGATTTCGCTCTACCGGAATGAAACTCCCGACATAACCGTCCTGGCGCTTTCGGGTCCCGCGCTGACCGGCGTGGTTAAGGAAAGGCAATTGCACCTGACGTGGAATTACGTGGGCAAGTCTCCCAGCAGTTACACGCTGAAGGTTGATGGCCGCGCCGTGGCCGAGGACCTTACCGGGAATCAGTACATTTTGGATCTTTCGAAGTATCCGGCAGGGAAGCACACACTGCAATTGGTGGCGAATGGCGTGCAAACTTACTTTGATCTGTCGCCGGAGCGTATGACCACGAAATCGCAAACTCCACTCCCGGTAACCTCTGCCATTGAAATCAACTACACGCCCTAACGCGGCGGCGATGAGAACGTAACGGCGGCTTTACGCCGCCATTCGGCCATCGAAACCCATCGAGAAATGGCGGGGTAAACCCGCCGTTACGTCGGTCGAAAGCGCACGGGTGCGCTACCTTTCTCGGGTTCGGCAAAAGTCCGGTTGCGAGTGGTGTAAGGAAGTGAGGTCTGCGAATTCCTGGACGAGGGAGGGAAGTTCGAGGCGTGAGTTTTCTAAGCCGCCATATCGCGTGAAGACTCTTCGATGAATTCAATCCCGGCGAAGGTCCAATGGCTATAGTCATCTTCCCGTGCCCAAACAACCCGGGCAGGGATGGCATGGGGGAAGTCGCCCTTGGCGACGAATCCCACCCAATCCCCTGGAGTCAGGGTAAGATTGGTCCGAACCTGGGCACCACAAAGCGAGAGGTCGAGGGCGAGAGCAGAATTGTCCGCCTTGAAGTGTGCGGGATCCAATACGAGGCGGACGGGAGATTCTGTCTTTTGGCGCTCCCAGCGGCGGGGAGTAATCTCGGTATTCGTTGGCATGGCAGCACCTCCTTTCAGGCTTGGACTTACTTTTTGTCCTCGCGTGGAGAAATCTCACCCACCAAGAACCCTATCGGCAAATAAGTCGCACGTATAATGCCAATTATTATTCGCGGAGGAAGGGGATCGAATAAGGTCTCCATAATCAACCCCAAGGTTCAACGATATTGATTCGAAAATGCCTCCCCAGGTTGCTTTAGAATTTGAATCGTGACTCCGTTATGAGCCGCAAGTGGTTATCGTAGGCTCTAGTGCTGGTTTATTTTCTTGACAACAGTACCGTAAGAGTATATATTTGTAAGCGGTCTGCTTGAAGGCTCCGTAATGTCCCTGCGAAGGTCCCCCATCCGCACCCCTGCCTTGCTCGCTGCCAATCGGCAGAACTCCAAAAAATCCACCGGCCCGCGCACCGAACGAGGCAAGGCTTGGTCGCGGCTGAACCGCATGCGGCATGGGGCGCGCTCCCCGGAATTGATCAATTTTGTTAAAGCATTGTTCGATGCGCCTGACGGACGGATGACGAAGGCCGCGCATAACCTATTGGCGTCCATGCCCGTCGTTCACCCCGCGTATTGGGATCTTGCGGATTTGAGCCTCCAGGTGGAAACCGAAATCAGTAAAGAGAGCCGATGGAGGCGCTCGCAGGCAAAGGGAGAATGATTTATTTTTTACGTTCGAAGCCGGAATGTTGTTGAAAACAAACAAATGAGGAAATTGTGATCGTTCCCCTAGCAGGTATATCTATGAAAAAAAGCCGCTTATGGTACAAATTGAATTAATTCCTCTTAACGATATGAATACAATGGGGATGGCTGCTAAATTTCGAGCCGGCCATCAAAACCTCGCCAGCTTTAGCTCATTAAATGGCAAAAAATACGACTTTGTTGGACGGCCTTGTTGGGAATATCGACCCAGCCGCGTTTTGTGCTATGATGCCGCCTTGGAAAGGGAGAGTTTTTTCTCATGCTTAATTCCTACGGCCCGATCGTCATCTTTGCGGTAATTGCCGCGCTGTTCGCCCCTGTCACGCTTTGGATTTTCAAATACATACGCCCCAGCTTTCGCCCCACGCCGGAAAAGGTGATGCCTTATGAATGCGGGATCACGCCGGAGTCCGATTCCCGCCACCGCTATACGGTGCGGTTCTATGTGGTGGCCATCCTTTTTGTGGTTTTCGATGTGGAGACCGTGTTCCTCTACCCCTGGGCAGTTCAATACCAGGCGCTGATGCCCTACGGCTTGGCGGAGATGGGTGTCTTCCTCGGCATCCTGATCGTGGGATACATCTGGCTGTGGAAATACGGCGCGCTGGATTGGATTTAGAACGTTCTCTATTGCCCTCCGCCCCACAGCGCCGCGACCACTTATACATAAGAACGCGTTAAGGGCGTTTCACACAGAGTTCACAAAGGGTAAATCATGGTTTCACGGAGATCACGGAGAATGTGCTCTGCTATCTCAGTGCTTTCTGTGAGCGATCTCTGTGCCCTCAGTGGGAGACTCTATCTTTAGCAAATAATTCTTAAATTTTAGGTGGACCGTGATGACAAAAAACTTGGCATTCGCTTTTTGTTCGCCTATTCTTCATTCCCGATAACCCAGGCAATCAAGCATGCGGGGCGGGTTAAAACTTCGACATTGTGGAGGAAACTATGGCATTGAGTGCAGCGTTGCTACCGGAGTTCGACCAGGAAATGGCCAACACCCGAAAGACCCTTGAACGGGTGCCCGACGACAAGTTTGGCTGGAAACCCCACGCCAAATCGATGACCTTAAAGCAATTGGCCGTGCATCTGGCTTTTTTTCCAAGCTGGATGGTGGATACTTTGGATAAGTCGTCCTTTGACTACGCGCCGGTGGGAGGGGAGCCCTATAAGACCCCTGACATCAACTCCCGCAAGGACCTATTGGACAACTTTGACCGAGACCTCGTGAAGGCGCGCAAGAGTTTGGAATCGGCAAGCGATGCGCACCTGATGGAAAACTGGAGCCTGCTCGCGGGAGGCAAGACGATCTTCTCCATGCCCAGGATTGCCGTGCTCCGTGGCATGGTAATGAACCACATGATTCACCATCGCGCCCAATTGGGAGTCTATTTGCGGCTCAATGATGTTCCCGTGCCGGCGCTCTATGGGCCTTCGGCGGATGAGCAGGGATGAGGGGGCGTTTACCCTGAGGCGGAGGGGGCACAGGCACTCCTGCCTGTGCCCTTCGCTTCACAGCCAGGAGTGGCTGTGAAGCAGTTGAAAAAGCAGATTCCTCCGTTCGTAAGCCGCTGAAAAAGCAGGTGCGAAGCGATGGAAATTCGATGGGTGCACAGCCAGAAGTGGCTGTACCACCTCACCTTACTCGGTAAAGCATCTCCCCCGCGCGCGGCACCACCAGCACCCCTTCATCCTCTCGGCCTTCCCACTCCTCTCGCCGGACGCTGGCGGGGTCAAGATAACCCAGGTTGACGCGGCGGCAGCGCTCTTCCGAAATCCCTGTGGCCAAGGTCACTTGGATCCGTGGGGTCTCAACTCCGGTGACCGGGTCATACGTCCCCAGTCCTTTCACGTGAGCCGAATGCGCCAGAATTCCTCCGGGATAGTCTTTGAACTTCTCCCAATTCCCCAGCAGATAGTCGCGGCAGTGGTAGCCGATCTCCTCAAGCAAAGCTCCGTGCGTGTAACTGATCTCGGTGATGTGCGGGGCATAGATCACCACCTCGCCGCCGTCGGCGATGGCGGGTTCCAACTTGTACATGCCCTTGCCTGCAGTCCAGACGTCGTCGTAGAGGCGGGGCATGATGGAGAGAACGCGCTTAAAGGGCTTGTCAACATAGATGATGTGCTTCCGGGCGGAGAGCGCCGAGGCGGACTTCCAGGCTTCCTGCGGGGAGCCGAAGTAGATGCCTGCGGTTCCTTCGTGTGTCACCACCAGAGCGAAGCAGGCAGCAGGGGTATCGATCATTTCGGCGGCCCGATCAATGACGGCGCGGATGGGTGTGTATCCGGAGCCAATGATCTTGAAATTGGTCACCAGGGCGCCGAACCAGTGCGTCATGTTGATGATCTCGGGCCCGGCAATGCCCGGGAAGAAGTACTTGGTGCCCCCGGAGAAGCCCGCCACTTCATGGGGGAAGACCGGCCCGCAAACGATGAGTTGGTCGTAATCGTGGATCAGCTTGTTGAGCTGTACGGGTACATCCTGCTCCAGCATTCCGTCTGTAAGCTCGGCAATTTCGGCGGCAGGAATGGTCCCCAGGGTGAGGAAGTTCCGAGGGTCTTCCCAATGATGATTGAAGATATGGCTCTTGCCGCACTGCCCATTCGTAACCTTACGCCCCACAAGCTTGCCGAGGTGTTCATCGTCCATGATGGGATGAGTGCCAAGGGCAACCAGGTAATCAAGTGCAGCCACGCGGGGGCCAAGGTGAGTTTCCAGCAAGTCGTACATCAACGGCATCGGCATGGTGCGTGTGCCATCGGGAATGATCATGAGCACGCGCTTGCCATCTACGGCTAGACATGCCAGTCCTTCCTGCACTATGGTGCTAATCTCCTCACGGGAGAGATATCGATCGGCGAATCCTTTTCCTGCAGTCATTGTGTTTAGACCTCGACGAAGTTTATACCACGGACAGTCGCCAGTGCTAATGGGATTTGGCTCGTGGGCGGGCAATCTGCGCAGGGAAAGGGAAACTCGTTGACAGGTTGTTCGCGCATCATCAAACTAGGGAGAGCTAATCGTCAACCTAATGCAGCGAGGGGAGTATGGAACCAGAAGAGCGGGTAACACGTCGGCCTCTTGAGAGGGAGTTGGTTTCGCGCGGCGTGCGCATGACGCACCAGCGCCGCCTTTTGGTACAGATCATCCAAGGAGCGGATGGCCACTTGGACGCCATTGCGCTTTGGCAGCGCGCCAGGAGTCAGGACCCCACCATCAATAAGGTCACCGTCTATCGAACTCTGGCCATGCTGAAGAAGTATGGGTTGGTGGATGAGTTGGACCTAATGCACCTTGAAGGCGGCAGGCACTACTACGAAGCCAAAACCACTCGCGACCATATCCATCTGGCATGCCTGAAGTGCGGGCGTATTCAGGAGTTTGAAAGCTCGCTCTTCGAAAAGCTCAAAGGTCAAATCGAGCGCGAGCAGCAATTCCGCATCAACACCGTCCGCGTGGAAGCAGGCGGCGTCTGCGATCGGTGTAAATAGATGTATCACTGCTGAGACGCTGAGGATGCACTGAGCCCACCATCGAAAGTCAACTGCCTACTGCCCGTTGCAAGCTGCTTTCTGCCCTTCGCTTACTTCGCACTGTTCTGCTGCGACGGAGGCGTGAGGCCAAAGAGCTTGTGAATCTTGGCGAAGATGCTTTCCTGTTGGCCCTTCATCATGGCGGCGCGGGCGGCGGCATCCAGGTCGTGGCGGACTGCCTCAATTTCAACCTTGCGGCGAGCAAGCACTTCCGAGAGGTAATGGGCAATTTCTGGGCGTCCATGCAAGATATCGCCGAAGGCCTGCCGATCAAGGCGATAACACTCGGATTCTTCCAAGGCCTTCAGCGACGCGCTACGGGGTTCACCGGTGAGGAGAGACATCTCGCCAAAGAAGTCACCGGCGTGCAAGATGGCAACGGACTTGTGCACTCCCGCGTCAGTGGAGACAATGACTTCGGCTGATCCTTTGGTAAGAATATAGAGCCAGTGGGCTTCCGCACCCTGCCGTGTCATCAATTCTCCCTTCATAAAGGGGGCGAAGCTCAATCGTTCAGCCAATTTGCGGCGTTCATCGTCATTCATTTCACGGAAGAGCTCCACCTGGGCAAGATTCAGTGCCCCCAGCCGTTGCTCGATCTCATGTTCGTGATGAAGTTTGGCGCGCTCCTGGTCGCGTTCCTCAACAAAGGCGGTTAAGGCAGGAACGGAGAGCGGGATGCCTGCTCGTTGGAGGGCAAAGTAGATGCGGCACCGCACCAACGAGTCCGTAGGGTCGTCTTTGGCCAAGTCAGTTAGCCAATATCGGGCGGCAAAGGAACAATAACTCTCTTTGAAATCCATTAGGATGACGTTGGGCGGCGGATCGATGGCAGAGCCTTCCACGGGTTCGATCAGCAAGGCATCGGTGACAACGCGGATGACCTCCGTGGGGGGAACTCGAAAATCGACATTGAAGTAGATCCAGCGCCGCTCCTGAAGGGGTTCCCCTGATCGCTGGCCTTGGATCAGAACTTGTGATTTGATCAGGACGCTGTTGGGGATGATAACAGTGTCCCAGTTGCGGGTTTCGATGGCAACGTGCCGCCAGGTAATCTCCTTCACTTTGCCGGAAGTTTGCTCAATCTTTACCCAATCGCCCACCGTGAAGCTTTCATCGATTTGCAGGACAAGTCCGCCTAAGATGTTGGAAAGGCTGTCCTGTAACGAGAAAACAATAACCCCTGTCATCACCGCGGACGTGGCCACCAGACTGGAGAGAGTCACTCCATTGCGTGAGAGCAGCCAAACGCCTGCTCCCATGTATCCGCCGGCGACGATGAGGTCGCGCAAAACTTGGGGTGGGGCGAGGGGAGTCAGACACAGAATGACGTCAAAGATGATGATGCTGCTTAGCTTTACCACCGCAAAGCCCAAAAGAAGGAGTCCGGCGGCGTGAAGTGTTTTGGCGGCAGTATCCCAACCGAGCGCGGCCGGAACGGCAGAAAGAACCATCAGGAAAAAGGACAGTCCGTACATGATCAACGCAGTTCTTACATGGCGGCGCTGACGGCGCCAGAATAGTGCGAGGATTCCCGAAGTCGCCAATATGACGAGAGTGATCGGGACCAAGTCGTGGTGGTGGGTGATGAACTGGAAACTTTGCCAGATGTTGTTCAGCGGATCCACTACCAGCCAGAATGCGGGGAAAACCCATGTATGCATAGAGTTCCATTCCAAGGATGTTCTTGGCACCAGATTCTACCGTGAGTCGGGCAGTGCGCCAAGAGGATTTGTGGGGAACTGTTGATATGGTCAAAAGGCAAGAGCCAAAAGGTAAAAGTAAAGGGTGTTAATTGTTCCCAGATCCTTCCGATTTCCGTCTAATCCATATCATTCTGTCGTTTGGAAGTGGAAGCCGTGGCGGCAACCATGCCCATTGCGGAAGGCATCTTATGCAGGAATGGGCGTGTACGTTGTGATTGCTTGATTGGAAGCTGGTTTGGAAGTTCCGTCCCTGCCGACGGCCCCACTGGCATCCGAATCATGCGTTTGCATTGATGGAAAGTTGGGTGTATGTTCAGAATCGGTTAAGAAGTCAAAATAGAAATCTCGAGTCAATCGCCCAATGGGGATGTAGGGCGGGCCATCAACAAATTGCTAAGAGGAGGCTCTGTGCGATATTCGCCACGTTTGCAGCGCAACGTTCTCAAGATGTTCCTGTTTGTTTTCATCACCGGAGGTATGCCCGGGCTTGTTCCGGCCCAAGCACCGCCTCAGGCGCCGCCTTCCTACCCACCTGGAGAGCTTGATAACCTGGTCAGCCGAATTGCACTTTATCCCGACCCCTTGATCGCACAGATACTCGCAGCAGCCACCTATCCGGATCAGATTCAGGATGCGGCAAAATGGGCGGACGAACATCACTATCTGCGCGGGGACGATCTGGCCAGAGCAATTACCGAAGACCATCTTCCCTGGGATCCCAGCGTGCAATCGCTGCTGCCGTTTCCGTCAGTGTTGGAGATGATGGCGTCGGACTTGAATTGGACTTCCGCGTTGGGAAATGCCTTTCTGGCCCAGCAGCAGGATGTGATGGATGCCGTGCAGCGTGAGCGCAGAAAAGCCAGGGATTACGGCTACCTTCGGACCAATGCCCAGGTTGTGGTGGGCGGTGGACCCTACATCACTATTATGCCAGTGAACCCGGCATTCGTCTGCGTCCCAGTCTATGATCCTGGGGTTGTATTTTTTGCGCCCCGGCCGGGATTTTTCGTGGGTGGGGCCATCGGCTTCGGATTTGGCATAACACTGGGTTTCGCATTTCGACCATGGGGATGGGGTGGGTCTCACTTTTTCTGGGATCGGCACGAAATGTACATCGGCGACGCGCGATGGGGGCGGAATTGGGGTAATCGCGGCTACTATGCGCATCCCTACCACGGCGTCCAGCGTTGGGGAGGGGGGAACCCGGTGGAACAGCACCAGCGGATTGCTCGAAGTGAGGAGGAACGAAGCGCGGCCCGCCAAGGTCATGCACGACCCGAGGAGCGGCACTACTCCTCCGGTCATGGATCCGAACACGGTCGCCACTAAGTCTAAGAAAAGTCGTCAACAGCCGGTCATCAGTTGTTGGTTAGACCCATCCTACGCGTGGGGCCTTTAATCACGATTCTGAACTGACAGTTGATGGCTCCTGCGCGACCACTGCACTTATTCGTCTTTGATCGCGGACTTGACCATCGCAAGGATGGAGGGAGGGATCATGGCTGCCGAAAATCCGTGATCCTTCTCCGCATGCTCGGCTGCAAGTTTCAACAGCTCATCCTCTGTCTGGGCGCGAATTTCTTTTGGGCAATCCATCCCCAAGTCACGACATCGCAAGACTTTTGCCACGGCAAACCCCTCTCTCGAGAAAGAATATTGGTTATGATACCACTGTACTTCATGATCTGGGGGGCAAAGATAAGCCCCTTGTGGAAATGCCTTGATCTGAGGTTCTCCCGCTGCCTCATCTGAACCGCATTCTACGCCGCCCTGGCGAGTTCGATAGATCGTTTTCCCTGCTCGGCAGGTGAGCCAATACGCTGAATTCAACGGGTCTTTCGGACTTTATCCGGGCGCAACCATTGGGGTTCGTGGCGAATTGCGAAAGTACCTCATTCATGGATTGCTTTTTATCCAACGCCTGATATGATAGGCTCGTCGTGAATGATGATTAGAGGTGTCGGCTGAGGCCGCGCATCAGGGTAGTGGTACCCTTAAAGTTTGATACCCGTGAAGACGACCCGACAACTCGTGAGCTTCGGTTTGGGTGTTACTGTCGGAATTTGCCTGTATTCAATATTGCGGTTTCGGCCGCTTTCAGTCGGGCGCTGGGCGAATAGCCCGGCGGAAGTCGGTGATTTCCGGCATAACCATGCCTTAACCCCGCCTTGGGTTCAGCTTCCTTTGACGGTGACACCGCCAGCGACGGTATCGGCCCCGGCTAGAATTATTCCTCTGGAGCCTCGCTTGACTCCGCGCGCGGGGGCGCCGCCTAGGGCGGTTTCCCATGCTCATCGCAATGCGGTAAGCTCTGAGGTTGCCAAGGTTCATCTCCCCTCCTGGCCGCAGCCGCACATGGTGGATCCTGCCGTTCAGTCTCATCAGAAAATCATTTCAGGA
Organism: Acidobacteriota bacterium; assembly: GCA_003165315.1. Classification (GTDB taxonomy): domain Bacteria; phylum Acidobacteriota; class Terriglobia; order UBA7540; family UBA7540; genus Bog-366. The sequence continues at coordinate 81,226 of PLSX01000210.1, read as the reverse complement.
CAAGAAGTTGGAAGCAGAAATTTAAGTTTAAGTGCAAGTTTAGTTCCGACTCCACCCTTGCAGCAGAAAAGTCCAGATGTGCCAATTACGCCACGGGCGGTTCCACCACCGCAACGGGTCGTGCCCCCCCCAGCAGCGGTACCGGCATCGCACGATGCACAACCTGCCCCGACCCTTTTCAAGGCGGTTGGCTACGTCGAAAAGTCGGACGGACAGTTGGAAGCAATTATTTTGCAAGAAAACCAGATTAAGGTCGTTCACTTGGGTGATGAGATTTCAGGCCGGTACCGAGTCACCAAAATCACTCCTGAAATGGTCGGTGCCATCGATGAGACGCTTTTGCAGGTTCCTATGGCCAAACCCGGAACGGTAACAAAGTCCGATGAGTCCAATGCTCACGGTGTCCTTGCAGCGGATGCTTCCGGTCAGGTATCCCCATGGCATTCACCGATGGGCGCCTCCCAACTTGAAGCTCCAGCCGGTTCGGTGCCAGGTCAAATTCACGTGGCGACCAGCAATGGAATGGAAAACTCAAACCCTCAAGTTGATGAAGCTAAAGGTGTTGTGAATGCTTTAGGTTACATACAGAAATCTGACGGAAAAGTCGTGGCTGTGGTGGCAGACGGGGAATCGGTTCGGTTGGTACCCTCTACGCAGACCGGACCCTTGCTTCAGCCAATGCCCTCAGGGGACGAGCATGAGGTTAATCCCTCTGGCTTGGTTCCCGTTGCCGAGAATTCTAATGCTCCTGTAACAATTCCTCAATCCTTGCCGGATATCGTTTCTCCTTCGGTGCAACAGGTGGCCTCGCAGACCTTGACAGAGGGCTGCTCCGGTTGTGCGCCAAGCGCATCGGTGGCAGTTTCTGAGAATCTGCCAGATCAAACGTCTACAGTGGTAAAGAATTCGGCCCCAGGATCACTCAGCATAGTCGTCCCGCCGGCAAGCGAGCAAGTTCAGGATGACCAGGTCACAGCAAGTGTCACTCCGATGACCCAGCAAGTCCATGATGGGCACGGCGCCTCCTCCGTTGCTTCTCCTGCCACCTTCATTTTCCAAACGCTTGGCTCCGTTGAGGCGGCGGACGGGGAAGTGCAAGCAATTGTGGCAGATGGCTCAGACACCTACCTGGTAAGGCAGGGGGAGACATTTGCGGATCAGTATCAAGCCACCAGTGTGGATGCCACCCTGGTTGTGGCTGTTCGAGTTTCGCCTGAGAATTCCGCGCCAGACTTCCTGACAGCCCAGACAGACTCCGGCCGGAATGGTGCATCCAAGAGACTGGGTGGGCTTTTGCAATCATCATTAGAGGGCGGAATGGGTATAATTCCCACCCGTATTGTTGGCCAAAATGGGCATGCCACGATAGGTACGGACCTGGGCGTGAATCTTTTCAACACGTTGTCAACCGGGTTGGATGTGCAATTACATTTTCACACGACCGATAATCCCAATCTAGGGTATTGATTCGGGGTATGGGGGAGCGGATGTTCAATAAGGGAATCCGGTTACTAGGGGTGTTGGCGTTGCTCACCTCTTGCTTGAGCTGCGGAGGTGGATACTCCGTTGCCTACCGGGAAGGTCGCAAGGCCGAGCAAAAGAAGGATTGGGACACAGCTTTGGTGAATTACGAAAAGGCGCGTGAGGCCGACCCCGCCAACTCACTCTACATCCTTCATGAAAATCTGGCTCGCTCCAACGCCAGCGCCCTTCACTTCCGGGTGGGCCGTCAGATGTTGAAGGATGACCGGACGGAGGAAGCGGCGGGAGAATTTCAGAAGGCGGTTCGCATTGATCCCTCCAATATGGCGGCGCAGCAGGAGCTGAATATTCTTCTGAGAAAGCAGGCGACGACAAAGAAGGCGCATACCGAGGCCCTGCAGAAGGCTCTGAAGGACCGTGCTGAAGCCAGCCAGCCGCCCGATTTGAAGTTGCAACCCTTTCCGCAAGAACCACTTGCGCACTTCCGCCTGACTGCCGACAGCCGCCGGGTTTTTGAAACCCTGGGTAAGCTCTCAGGCCTCAATGTTGCTTTCACCCCAGACTTTCGCCCTTCTCCCCTCTCGGAAGACCTGAGTGGCGTTAAGATCGAAGATGCAATGCAACTCGTTGCCATGCAGAGCAAGTCCTTCTGGAAGGTCGTGACTCCCAACACGATCCTCGTAATTCCCGATAACCCTAACAATCGGCGCGACTATGACCAGGAGGTCTTGAAGACGATCTACCTTTCCAATCCCCTGGCTCCCGCAGACCGCACCGCCATTACCACTGCCCTCAAACAAGTCCTTGGTTTGCAAAGGATTATGGATAATCCCGACGCCAATGCCATCATTATCCGTGACACTCCGGCAAAGGTGGCGGCGGCGGAGCAATTGGTGGCGCAACTCGATCGGGCAAAAGCGGAAATCATGCTTGATATCAATATCGTGGAGGCTGACCGCGACCGCATTCGCGATCTGGGTCTGTCGCTTGGCACCGTCAACGCGTCCACGGGATCAATTACGCCCGGAATCGGGGTCGAGGCAGCTTTGATTCCTCCTGCGGCAGCTTCAACGAGCACCGGCACATCGGCTGCCGCATCGCTTGGAGCAACCGCCATCAACGCATTGACTTATAAGGATATAGCCGTGATTCTCCCCGGTGTGACAGCGGCTGCGGTGTTGAACGATAACAAGACCCACATCATGCAGAGCCCCCAGGTTCGGGTGACAGACGGGCAGACCGCCAAACTGAAGATTGGCAGCCGCGTTCCTTACGCCACGGGTAGTTTTCTGCCTTCCCTCGGGGGAACAACTTCCTCCTCCGGAAGCGTCGGGTTGCTTGCCAGCACCCAGTTTCAATTTCAGGACGTGGGTGTGAATTTGGAACTGACTCCCCACTTGCTCTCAACCGGTGAAATTGCGGTCCATGCCAAAATTGAGATTTCCTCTCTGGGTGCCTCCATCACCGTAGGTGGGGTCAGTGAGCCCACGTTTGGCCAGCGCGTTATTGAAGACGACTTCCGGTTGCAGGAAGGGGAAGTCAACCTCTTGGGGGGTTTAATCCAAAAAACTCTGACCGATCAAGTTCAAGGGATTCCAGGGTTTGGCGATATTCCCGGGCTGCGCTACTTATTCTCCCAGGATAATAAAGAAGCGAACGACACGGAAGTGCTGGTGATGCTGACACCGCGGGTAATCCGCCTTCCTGAGCCCGGACCCGTTGAGGGATCGGCGGTTCCCGTGGCGACCGGTGGGACTGGCGAAGAGCGACCGGGATTCATCGAGAACCCGCGGACCGAGGCTCCAAATCAATAGACCTTTGGAATCTGGTCGAAGCAGCTACCACCTTTCCGAAGTTGTGGCGAAAGACGGCGGCTCAAGCCAAAGGGCGATGGTGCTAAAGTATTTTAGGGCAGCAACTTACGGCGGAATTGTCGCTGGGGGGGGGAGGCGGCCGGTGCAGCAACCGCACTCCAAAATGAATTGATGTGGAACAGGCGCAAGAGGTTTTCGGGCCAAGGCTTCATGCTGATCGAGCTGATCGCGGCAATGACGATCCTCTTGGTATTGACCGCCATGGCCCTACCCCTGGCACGCAATCAAATCCTCCGCAGCCGGGAAGTGGAGCTGCATGAGGACTTGCGCATGATGCGCGAGGCGATTGACCGTTATAAGGTGGATTCTGACCAGGGCAAGATTCCCATTAAAGTGGACACTTTCGGCTATCCTCCCGACCTCCAAACCTTGGTGGACGGAGTACCCGTGAAGGGAACGGCAAAGGGTAAGTATAAGTATCTTCGCAAGATCCCCCTTGATCCGATGACGGGATCGGCGGATTGGGGTCTGCGGGCCATGCAGGACGATGCGGACTCCAAGAGTTGGGGTGGTGAGAACGTCTTTGACGTTTATTCGAAGAGTCAGGGGACAGCGCTCGATGGGACACAGTATGGGGATTGGTAGCGGGAAAGTCCGAGGTCCGAAGTCCGAAGTCCGAGGTCGACAAAGCGAAGTACAGCATCCCATGTCAAAAGTTGACGAATCAAATCCTTGTGTTCGGGGTCCGATGTCTGCCGTTTTAAGTCAACAAGGGGATCTCGGGTTCCCTTATCCAAAGCGCACTCTTCAAAGTCGGCTTCTTAAGGTGCGCGATGCAGTCCTTGGACTTCGGACTTCGGACCCCCGACTTCGGACTGTTTCTAAAGGCTTTACCCTGATCGAATTGATGGTGGTGATTACCATCATTTTGATCCTTGCCACCTTTGCCATGCCTTCTTATCACATTGCTGTGATCCATTCCCGTGAAGCCGTGCTGCGGGACGATCTGTTCACCATGCGGAAGATGATTGACGAATACACCATCGATAAGCAGCATCCTCCCTCTTCTCTGGACGAACTGGTGGACGCTGGCTACCTGAGGGGCGGGGTTCCCGTTGACCCTTTCACGGGTTCAAACGAGACTTGGAAGACCGACACTGAAGACGTTCCGATTACCCCGGACCAGGCCACGGCGGGAATCGTGGATGTACATAGCGGATCGGAAGATGACTCGCTGGATGGGACGCCGTATTCAAGTTGGTGAAAGGGAAGTCTAAGAAGTTGAACGAGTTGAAGAAGTTGAAGTAGTTAAAATAGTTCAAGAAGTTGAACAAGTTGAAGAGTTAAAGAAGTCAAAGAGTTAAGGCAGTGAAAGAGTTAAAGAAGTTGAAGTGTTGAAGAGTTCAAGAAGTCAGAGTTAAAGGAGTTAAGGAGTTGGAGGGTCGAAGGGTTTCAGGTCAAGGATCGGCGGTGTTTGCCTCGATAAATTTGACTTGTAAGGCAAGAGTTTTCAACTATTTGACTTCTTCAACTTTTCAACTCTTCGATTTTTTAATTCCTTGACTTCTTCAACTTTTTGAACTTTTTCGACTCTCCGGTAAATTCACGATGGCTGAGTTCGTTTGCAAATTAGGGACGGAAGCAGGGCGGGTCTTGACCCAGACGGAAGAGGCTCGCTCAGAAGAAGAACTGCGCCAGCGATTGAGGTTACAGGGGTTCCTGATCTTCTCGATCGAGTCCAAGGACATCCTGAAGTTCAAGTCAGGGCCGTCGCGTCCGGGTAAGATTAGTCCTGACGACTTCCTGATTTTCAACCAGCAGTTCTTGACGCTCTCCAAATCCGGGTTGCCGCTGCAAAAGTCACTGGACCTTCTGGCGCATCAGACCCGAAGTGACGTCTTGCGCAGTGCCATTGAAGGCGTCCGCGACAAAGTGCGTTCCGGGGCGTTGCTTTCGGAAGCCTTTGATTCCACAGGGAATTTCCCTAAGATCTATTGCGCCACGGTGCGCGCGGGTGAGCGTAGCGGCAGCTTGGACAAGGTTTTGGGCCAATATGTGGCGTATCAAAAGCAGTCACGGGGTTTCCGCAAGAAGTTTATTTCCGCCTTGATCTACCCGGCGATCCTGATCGTCGTCCTTTGCCTTCTGGTGACCCTGGTGATTGAGTACATTGTGCCCCAATTCGCCAAGCTTTATGCTGACATGGACGTGCAACTGCCGGCGTTGACCACATTTACGATTTCCTTCGCCATGCAGATAAAGCACTTCTTCCTTCTCATTGTTCTGGGATTCGTGGGTCTGTTCTTTCTGTTTAAGGCGGCAGCGCGCTCGGAAAAAACCCAGCTGGCCTGGGAACGAACAAAGTTCAGGCTGCCCATGGTGGGTGGCCTTCTGCTGAAGTTCTCCGTGGCAGAGTTTGCCCGGACTCTGGCAGTGCTTCTCCAAGGTGGCACCCCGATTGTCTCCGCCCTGGATACCGCCAAGGACTCAGTCAGCAGCCCCTGGTTGTCCCAGGCGATCACCCAGGCGCGGGCGGAAGTGGCTTCAGGGAAAGAACTTAGCACTTGCTTGCGGGCCAGTGGCTTTTTCCCCTCCATCGCCATCGACATGATTGAAGTGGGTGAGACCACCGGCGCCATGTCAAACATGCTGGAAGCGCTTGCAGAGTTTTTCGAAGAAGACGTCAACATCGATTTGGAAACCCGGCTGGCCCTGGTGGGGCCGGTCATGATCGCCGTGATCGCCATCATCGTGGCGTTTGTGCTGATCGCGTTCTACATGCCATTGTTTTCAATGGCATCGATGGTGCACTAGCGGGACTCGTAGGAGAAGGTTGCTAGGGTAATCGTGGTAGATCAGGGTCGGTGAAATTATGCGAAAGATGAAACCGGAAGTGGGTCATGGACAAACAGGGTGGGGGGCTGGAATTGCAACTCATACCATGAATCAATGCCCGAGTCCCGAGTCCCGAGTCCCGAGTCCCGGAATTCATACCTTTATCGCCGAAGCGGAGGATTCTGTTGGTTGAGACTGCCATTGACATGAAAGAGATGGAGTCGGCTCGCCTTTTGGCGGCTCGATACCAGTTCCAGTTTGTGGATCTGCGCGACTCGCGGCCGGATGCCGAATTGTTACGCACCATCCCGCTGGAGTTGATGCTCCATTATGAGTTCCTACCACTCGAAGGGGATGACCATCGGCTGGTGATCGTCGTAGCGGACCCCACCAACCTGACGCGCCTGGATGAATTGGAAGTAAAGCTGGATCGGAAGCTGGTGGTGCGGGTAGCCGCCCCCAGCCAAGTGCGGGATTTCCTGAAGAAAACCGAGCCTTCTCAACGAGTTCTGGACGATGCGACGGAAGAATTTCGCCTTGATGTGATTCGCGACGAGGAAGCTGCCTCGGAAGGCCTTTCCCTTGAGCACCTGGTAGAAGAGACTGAAGTCAGCCCCATGATCCGGCTTGTGGATTCGATTGTGTTTGCCGGGCTGGAGAGGCGAGCCAGCGACATTCACATTGAGAGCCGGGATAACTCCGTGGTGGTTAAGTACCGCGTTGACGGTGTGTTACAGCAGGCCATGGCGCCCCTGGCGCGGGAGTTTCAATCCAATCTGATAACCCGTATTAAGGTGATGTCCGAGCTGGATATCGCGGAGCGTCGCGTTCCCCAGGACGGCCGGTTTCGGGTCCGCTATCGTGGACGTCCCATCGACTTCCGCGTCTCCATTATGCCTTCGATTCACGGGGAGGATGCCGTGCTCCGGATTCTTGACAAGGAATCCTTACACGAGAAGTTTCACTCCTTACGTCTTGAAATACTTGGGCTTGCTGACCGGGAAGTCCGCCGGCTGCGGCGGTTTATTCGCGAGCCTTATGGAATGGTGCTGGTAACAGGGCCCACCGGCAGCGGCAAGACCACCACACTGTATGCGGCGCTATCGGAAATCAAATCTGACGAGGACAAGATCATCACCATTGAGGACCCGGTGGAGTATCAGCTTCGTGGCATCACCCAGATTCCGGTAAACGAGAAGCGCGGATTGACCTTCGCGCGCGGATTGCGCTCGATTTTGCGGCATGACCCGGACAAGATCATGGTGGGCGAAATTCGCGACAATGAGACGGCCCAAATCGCCATCCAATCGGCGCTTACCGGCCACTTGGTTTTCACCACGGTGCATGCCAACAACGTGGTCGACGTGCTGGGCAGGTTCCTCAATATGGGAGTTGAGCCGTACAATTTTGTTTCCGCCCTCAACTGCATCCTGGCTCAGCGGCTGGTTCGCACGATTTGCGAAAAATGCAAGCGCCCCGCGCAAGTGCCCATCGAAGTCATTGAAGAGTCAGGCCTTAAGGTTGAGGAATGGAAGAATGTGACCTATTATGAAGGGGCTGGCTGCCAGGAATGCAACGAAACCGGCTTCCGCGGCCGAACGGCAATTGGCGAACTGTTGGCGCTCTCTGATAATATTCGAGAGCTGATTCTGGCAAAACGGCCTTCCTCGGAAATTCGCCGCGCCGCGCACGAAGAAGGAATGAGATCGCTGCGGGATTCGGCACTGGAAAAGGTGCAAGAAGGGCTGACGACGTTGCGCGAGGTCAATAAGGTAACATTTGTGGAATAAGTTGTAGGGGCGGTTTCGCGAACCGCCCCACTGTATGGAGTACCGGGGACGGTAGGTTTATGGATTTGTCTAGATGGAAAAAGCGGTTGGCACTGGGTAACCACACGTTCACGGGTACCTTTGTGGCCCCCAGTTTGGCCTTGGATTTGGAGCCAGGGTTTGTGGCGGCCGCCCGCCTGAACCCCTCCAAGCGGCAGGTTCTGAGCGTCGGAGTGCGTCACCTTCCGGCAGGTGCGATTGTTCCGTCACCCAACAAATCCAACCTCGCGAACAATAGCGCGGTAGGGCAAGCCATCACCGAAGTCATTGAAAGGGTTGGCAATGCCGGCGGCAGGCTGGGATTGCTGATCCCTGACGTGTCAGTGCGGGTGGCCTTGCTGCAATTTGAGACCCTGCCTACCGATCGGCAGGAAGCGGAAACTCTGGTGCGATGGAAGATGCGGGAGTATCTGCCCTATGCGCCGGAAGAGGCCCGCTTGACCTACCAGGTTGTGGGGAAGCAACCCGATCTGTTGGAAATATTAGCAGTTGCAGTGCGTAGTTCCGTGCTGGCCGAGTTTGAAGCAGCCCTGGACGGCCTGAACCGGGGTGTGCCGGCACTGGTGTTGCCGGCGACTGTGGCCCTGCTGCCTCTTCTCCCCGAGGACGCTGGAGGACAGCTCTTGTTGCATCTTTGTCCGGGAGCGCTAACCGCAGTTGTAATCGCCTTCAACCGGATTCGCTACTGGAGAACGCGGCCTTTGGGGGGCGATGCCGCCAGCAATGCCGAGGAAGTGGGGCGCGAAGCAGCCCGGGTCTTGGCAACCTGTCAGGATAATCTGAGTGTCCATGTGGAGAATGTCTGGTATTGTGCGCGTCCACTGGCCGATCCGGAAGTTGAGGCAGCACTGGCGAAAGCTCTGGGCCGCGAGCTCTGCCCTCTGCCGTCGAATTTCGCTCCAGCCGGCGGGCTGCCCACGGGGCAAAGCGAGACTTTTGAACAGTTTGGAATGCCCTTTGCCGGGTTGGTGGCGAACCTGAGTTAATGCAGTTCGCTGTAGCGACGGTCTCCGACCGCCGTAACTCAAGGGATACAGCGGCGGTCTGAGACCGCCGCCACAGCAAGTTGACCGATTGAACTTACGACCATGAAAATTACCCTGAACCTTTCTCCCGCTGCCAGTGTGCGCGACCGAATTGCCCTGGCATGGGCGATTCCCACCACGCTCGCCGGCTTGGTGGTGCTGGTGGTGCTAACAAGAGGAACACTGCGTGAATTTCGCGACTACCGAACCATGGAAGGTCAACTGACTGAAGTCCAGACGCGAACAGCAGAGCTGCACAATCAGGAAGTGGGCATCAGGAGAAAGCTGGACGACCCGACTTATCATGACCTGCTCAATCGCGCCAATTTCGTAAATACTCTGATCGATCAAAGGCAGCTTTCTCTTGCGGAGGTTAGCGCCAGGCTGGCGGGCCTATTGCCTCAGGACGCTCACCTGACGGGCCTTGCTTTGGAAGGTCCCAAGAAGGCGGGCGATGACTACATGATTCGGATGGGAATTACGGCGAAGAACGAAGATGCCATCGAGACCTTTATCAACGATCTCGAAGATTCCCCGGACTTTAAGGACGTATCCATCATTAACCAGGGGTTTCAGGAGGAAAGTTCGCAACCCGACCAGGTGAACATCCTCTGTTCGGCGCGATACTTGCCGGGAACCGATCTATCCACAGAGAAAAATAGTGAAGAAAAGTCGACGCCAAATCATAAATAGGATCTTCGAAATCATCGGCATCGCGCTGGTGCTGCTGGATCTGGTGGTTTTCTTTGCCCTCTATCAGCCCCTGCGGAGCAAGCTGGACGCAGTCGAGCGCGAACAGGAGACACTGCGCCAATCCGTCCGAAACCAGCAAGTTCGTGTTGACATTTTGAAGAAGTACGAAGCCGCTTTCCCACCGACGGGTAAAGGGTTGCAGGACTTAACCACCAACCGCACCCCTTCCCGGCGGGAGGCTTATTCCACAGCGGCGCATCTGGTTCATAAGATTGCCGACGCTGCCGGGGTTAAGGTCGCCTCCATCGGGTATAGACTGGACAGGACTGTGCACAACGACCCCTTGGAACGTCTGGAGCTTAATATCACTTTGGAAGGACCGTACACGGGTTTAGTAAAATTCTCGCACGCTTTGGAAACCGCTAATGATTTCATTTTGGTGCGCGAATTCACCTTTACACCGGAGGGAGATAATCAAGCACTCGGATTGCGGCTGGGTGCTGACCTCTACCTAACGCCATGAACCTACAAGGCGGAAGTCAAAAATGGGGAGTCGGGGTGATGGGTGTCTTGTCGCTCATCCTGGTCGGAAACCTGGTACGGCAGTTCCGGGAGATGCGGCCGGGTGGTGGGCACGCCCCAATCGTGGCGGCCGGCAGGTCGCATGTGCGAGCGGCGAAGGCCTCTGCCTATGTCCCCGATGACCTTGCGAAGTACGATCCGGCCGTCCACTTTGATACCCTCAAGGCGCTGGATTCCCGGCCGCTTCCTGACGAGGATCGCAACCCCTTCGAGTTTGTAGGCGGCGTTGTTGCTCAACAGGCGGGTCCTCAGGCGGTTGTTCCGGCTGCCCAGGTCGCGCCCGCTCCCCCCCCTCCGCCTCCCTTGAAGGCAGTCGGATACAATGAGTTGCCAGGTGGAAAGAAGGAAGCCATGGTGACTTTTAACGATGACCTCTCGGTGGTGCATGAAGGCGAAATGGTGGGAGTGAAGTTCAAGGTCCTGACGATTAATCCTTCCATGGTCGTGGTTGAAGATGGCGATACACACCAGAAAATCGAATTGCCCATTGCCCAGTAGTGCGCGTCGGCGCAGGAATGGCTCTGAAGGCGTCGTGCTGATCATCGTGATGATGATCGCCACCCTGTTGCTGATTGCATTGGCCGCGACCCTGCCGAGCGTTTACCAAGAGGGACAACGGGAGCGGGAACAGGAGTTGATCTTCCGCGGCACCCAATACGCCAAAGCTGTCTACCTGTTCCACAAGCAGTTTAACCGTTACCCGGTGAGCACCAAGGAGTTGCTCCAAACCAATGGTATGCGCTTCCTGCGGCAGGAATATCGCGATCCCATGGACCCCAAGGGGAAATGGCGATTCATCCATGTCAATGCCGCCGGAGTGTTGCTGGATTCCTTGAACCAGCCCATGCGCAACAACTCCAATAATCCTAATCCGGCCGGGGTTGGAACCAATAATTCCAACAACTCGTCCTTTGGCGGAAGCTCGTCGTTCGGAAACAATTCATCCTTTGGCAGTAACTCTTCCTTTGGTAACAACTCGTCTTTTGGCGGAAATTCATCCTTCGGGAATAGTTCCTCCATGGGGGGATCTTCATTCGGGAGTTCGTCCTTTGGCAACTCTTCCATGGGAATGCAGGGGAGCTCCTTTGGGGGAACCGGGATGAACTCGTCAACGAATTCCGGGCAGGGGGGGGCAGGTTCATCGCTTCTCGGGAACACCAATGGGGTGCAAGGCGCTTACATTGCTGGGGTTGCAGCCACCAGCCATCATGATTCCATTAAGACCTGGCAAAAGCACAACCACTATGACGAGTGGGAATTCATCGGAATCGATATGGGAATCTTCGGGATGCAGGTGGGCATGCCGGGTGGCGCCGGTTCCGCACTCGGCGGAATAAATGGCTTGGGGCAACAACCTGGCTCGCAAGGATTTGGCTCTTCCCAGGGAGGCTTTGGATCGTCCCAAGGAGGTTTTGGCTCTTCCCAAGGGGGCTTTGGCAACTCGAATTCAAACTCGAATTTCGGCTCAAACTCGAACTCGAACTTTGGTTCGCCGAGTAATTGACAAGACCCTACATCTGCCATAGATGATTGGATTCTCATCGGCCTCAGTCCTCATTGTATCGCTCGTTCCTCCCACCGATATCCCCCGGCCATCCCCATCCTATTCCGGACAATTTGATTAGACGATTTGTCAAACCGCCTCGCCATCCTTCGCGATAATTACCCGCAGGGAGAATCAGGGACTTGAACTTTGGGCGAATTTCTACAATCCCAATTTTCATTTCGGCCCTATACTAGCAACGATAACGTCCGTTACGGCAAGTGGTGATCCGAGGTGAGATTTTGACGAGAGCCGGAGCAATGAAACGAAACCTGGGTCGTGCGGGGTCTGTTCTGGCAAGCTTGTGCCTGTTGCTGGTTGCGGCGCATTGCGGCGGTAGCGGTGGAGGCAAGCAGAAGCTCCCCGTCCAGGTTTCCATTACCAGTCCGACCAGTGCCCAGACGCTCCCAGTGAACGGAACTTTGGCGGTTACGGCTTCAGTGGTGAACACCACCAATACTGCTGTCACGTGGACGGTGAACGGCGTCGCGAACGGGAACGCCAACTTCGGGACCATTACCGGCACTGGCTTATCCGTAATTTACACCGCGCCTGCTGCTGTGCCTTCGCCAGCCACGTTTAACGTCACGGCCACCAGCATGGCGGATCCGAGCAAATCTGCTTCGGTGAGTTTCACGATTGTGGCCGGGGTGGAAGTTTCCATTACCATTCCCTCCAGCCCCACCGCCAACGTCGCGGCGCAAGCAAGCCTGGGGCTAACGGCCACGGTGATCGGCACCAGCAATACCGCCGTTACCTGGACCGTGAATGGCGTCACCAATGGCAACGCAACATTTGGGACGATCAGTGGAACGGGATTAAGCGTCACTTTCAACGCGCCTGCGGCAGTCCCTTCGCCCGCCACATTCAACATTACTGTGACCAGCCAGGCGGATCCCAACCAGTCCGCTTCCGTCAGCGTTACCATCACGGCCGCAGTCCCTCTTGTTTGCGGATCGGGGAATGAATCCATCTTGAGCGGGCAGTATGCCTTCCAGCTCAAGGGGTTCAATCATAATGGGTTCAACGCTGTTGTGGGTTCAATTACCGTCGATGGCTCCGGGCATATCAAGGCCGGTGAATTGGACATGAACAGTACGGGCGCAATTTCTGCCACCCACGCCACTGTTTCCGCATCTCCCATAAGCTCCTATAGCGTGGGGTCGGATAACCGCGGTTGCGCCACGATTGTGACGTCGTCGGGCGTGACCCTAAAAACCCGGCTTGATCTTGGCGTCATCTCGCTCAACACCGCGACCCAAGGGCAAATCATGGAATTCGACCCAGCCAACTCCAGCGCCTTTATTGCCACCGGCCAGATCTTCCAGCAGAATCCGTCCGACTTTTTCGTTCTGCAAGGCGGCGCCTACGTTCATCTCTTGACGGGTTGGGATTCCGTTACGAATGGCCGGATTGTCTGCGGAGGTGTCCATACCAGCAGCGGTGGCAGCATCAGTAACTCCGAACAGACTTGCAACGATGCGGGGACTTTAACCACCACGGGACCCACTGTGGGCTCAACCGGTACTTACACCGGCATGGATGCGAACGGGCGCTTCACCGAGTCGGTGGGTTCCAACAATCTTGTCGCTTACTTTGTCACCCAGAATCCCCCGCCGGGTGTGCCATCGATTTTGAATCTAACAACCAACGCGAATCCTGTGCTGGCGGGCCAGGCGACTTATCAAACCCAAAACATCTTCAGCCAGAGTTCGCTGGTGGGGGATTACGTCGTCTATGCCAATGGGGTGAACAGTTCCACCAGCGGGAAGATATTCCTTGCCCTCGCCACGGCAGATGGAAGCAGCAAGCTGACATTCAATTCGTACGATGAGAACGATGGTGGCGTGTGGTTGGCGGGTGGCACGTTGCCCGTCTATACATACAGTGTCGATTTTGTTGGTGGGGTGAGCTTGACCACGAGCAGGTTAGCGAATGCCGGCCATCTCTATTTGACCGGCGGCACGCTTGCCGTTTACGTCGGCGCTGACACTGGCGCGTTTGCAGGGTATTCGGCAGCGCAGAGCAACAGTGGCTCTTTCAGTAACTCTACTCTGCAAGGGACATTCTTTGGCAGCGGAACGGAAATTGTCAATCAAAGTGCCGAAGCCGAGTGCGACATCGCCATCTTGAATGGGACCGGAGGAATTTCTCTGGCCACAGATATTACTTCCGTCAGCAATCAATCGGCGGATCATTTGAGCACTGAGACGATTACAATTGCTGCCAACGGCACCTTGGCCCTCACAGCCCAACCTTCGCAGGGGACGGGCATCGTGATTAACCCAAATTTCTTCGTGTTCGCCACCAACACGACCTCAGAGTACCCAACGATCCTGTGGCTCACCCTGAATATCCCTCCCGTTTGATGCGGCAGTGCGGCAGAGCTCCGTGTTCTTTCAAAACTCAACCCGCGCCTGGAATGCAACCATGCGCGGAGAATTATCTCCACCCAGCCCAACTCCCAGCAGGCCGGTAGGTGGGGAAGTAGGAGAGGTAATCGCGCCGAAGCCTGTCTGCGTTCCTGGCTTTCCCGTGATACCGGCCAAGACTGTGCTGGGCAGGGCCAAATTCGGGTGGTTGAACACGTTAAAGAACTGGCCATCCAGGCGCAGTCTCATGTGTTCGGAGAGCGGGATTGTTTTGGTGATATAGAAATCGCTCCACAGGAAGTCAGGTCCGCGCAACGCATTGCGGCCCAGAGTTCCAAATTGGCAGTCGGTGGGATTATCGCCGCCTGCGCATGCTCCGGTGCTGGGGTCGACGGCGGAAACAAAGGCATTAGGATTCAGCCACTGCCTCGTTCCGGGTTGTGTCACCCCTGCGATGGATTGCTTCTCGTACAAGGGTACGCCGGGCACTATACTCGCGAATTGCGGCCCGCTACCTTGCACAATGCCGGTCCCGCCATAGGAGTAAGGCGTGCTCACCACCGAAAATGGAATGCCGCTATGCCAGAATGCTGTTCCTGAAATCTGCCAGCCGTTCACCGTGTATCCCAGCCGGCGACTCCGAACCTTGATGGGTAATTCATAAACATACTGAGCGGTGAAATTGTGCCGAATGTCGTAGTCGCACGGACCTTTGTCGCGGTCAAGTTCACCCGGCAGGGGGGAGAGAATTCCGCCGGAAGAGAATTGAAGGAATCCGCCGTTTGAAACTTCATCCCGGCAGCGGCTTAAGGTGTAATTGACCTGTCCTTTCAATCCGCGTCCCAAGCGCCGGTCACCGGTCAATTGCAACCCGTCGTAGTGGCTCGCAGCGCCAGTGGAAAGCTGTGTTACAGCACCAAACCTGGGGTCAGTGGGCTGCAAATATGGGAAGGGAACGAAGCAGCCCTGGCAGACCGTTTGATAGCCATTTTCCTGAGTCAGATAGGGCTGGTTCAGAGCCCGAGTGCCGACGTATTGAGCGTGCAGGCTGATCGAAGTTCCGATCTGATGCTCGACCCCGAAACTCCATTCCTGAAAGTAGGGCGCATGCAGTTTGCCTCCGGGAACTGCCGTCAAGGCTACAGGCGGAAGACATGTTCCTGGATTCGCCTGCGGTGATGCGCAGGAAAGCTCCCCGGCAGCGAACCCTGAAGTAAAGGCCCGATTGGCGGCGCCGGTGGCGTCGATGGCGCTCCCAGGAAATCCGGGAGCAATGCCCAATCCGCCGACGGAGCCTAACAGCCCGCCCTGAAATGTTTGGACATAGGGTGGGTTCATGCCCAGGGTGTCGGCCACGCTTCCCGGCAGGATATCGCTGAAAATGCCGAAGCCCGCTCGCAAAACCGTATGGGATGCAAACTGCCATGCAATCGCCGTCCGCGGCTGGAGAATGGCAAGCGGTATTGCATCGAAGAGGTTTCCCCTGCCCGTCTGAATTGCCGCATTGAGCGGTTGATTGACATCGTGCGAAATCGAAGTGAAGGATCCTGTAAGGCGTGCAATCTCCAAATGTGGATCGTGGGGATTGGAGTTGAAGGTATCGCGAATGCCAAACGTCCACGTGAGGTGGCGCGTGACCTTCCAGGTGTCCTGCGCATAGAGGTCGAGATTGAGAAAGTTGAAGGGTTCATTCGCTGCCTGGGGAAAGGTCTTTGACGCCGTGGATGCGACCCCGTAGATGAATTGCGGCAAGTTGGTATAGGTCACAGTAGGTACGGAGCCTTCGCCGAAATCGTAATCATTGAGCCGCAAAATGCGAGTATTGGTGCCGAAGCGCAGTTCGTGCGCCCCACGGCTCCAGGCCAGATTATCATTAATGAAGAACCGTGTTGCCCTTCGGCCCTGAAGCCAGGTGTTGTCAAGTCCACCCACCGTCGTGAACGGTGCGTTGGCTCCCTGCCCCTGCAAGACAATCGGGAATGCGGAGAGTGTCTTCTGCAAGTCAGCAGGGGCGAAAAGGCTTTCATACCAGGAAAATGCGGGATTGAAGTAGTTCACCAGGTTCTGCGAAAACACGTGGGTATGTCCCGCGGCAAAGGAGTACAAAGGCTGCGGCGAGACGGCGTCAAACACAGGGTTGATGGGATCGGTATATGCGGCCTGTACCCCGGTATCGGATTGAAATCGGAACCAGAGAAAATCCTTCTCGCTCAAGTTGTAATCCACGCGCGCCGTCTGCACCTGCTCATGATCGTCGCTGGAGTGCGAAATACTTTGCCGGTTGGCACAACCATTTCCATTTCCGGGCGAGCCCGGCGCTGTGCTGCCGTCGGAATTGAAAGGGCATCCGAGAATGGCCAGCGGCGTTCCGCCGGTGTTGTTATAAAGCGAGAACATGTTTTGGTAAAACGGCACAAGTTGTGGCGCTGCGGGATATTTGGACCCCGTGATGGCATCGATTCCACCCATCGGCAAATGTTGCAAAACGTATTGCTGGAAGGCTTGGGTGGGAACGGTGGTGGGAGTCACAATGGGCAGGGCAATCCGCACCCATTCGCTGTCGAAGAAGAAAAATAACTTGTCGCGGACGATGGGGCCGCCCAGACTGCCACCAAAATGATTGACCGTCGATCGCGGCTTATGATTTCCCGGGGTGGCATTGGTAAAGTAATCAGCCGCGTTCAGCAGCGACCCATTCCAGATCTCGTAGGCATTGCCATGGAATCGGTTGGTGCCGGACTTGGTGACATAGTTGACCTCGGAGGCGCCGTAACGCCCCTGATCCACTGAATAAGAGAGAGTGTTGACGGTGACTTCAGAAATTGAATTGATCCCAAGCACCAGATTGGTGGAGAGGCCGCTGTTGAGATTGGTGAGTGGGTCATTGGTTTCGAGACCGTCGACAATGTACCCGTTGGATAGGGCCGGCAGGCCGTTGAACTCCACGTTACCGTAGCCGTTTGTTCCCCCCACAAAATCGTTGCCGCTTCCTGCCGTGTTGATCAACGCGCCCGCGGCAAATTGCAGCGGATAGGTCAAATCGCCCCCCGGATTGGGGAGGTCTGCCAAGGCAGGGGCCTCCAGCGTGGCAGTGGTGTTGGCGTTCTCAGTGTTCAGCAGGGGAGCCACGCCACTGACCTCCACAGATTGTTGCGTGGAGGCGACTTGGAGAACGAAGTTCACCGTCTGCTTTTGCCCCAAGGCGGCAATGACCCCGTCGATACGTTGCGTTTCGAAACCTTCCACTCGCACAAGGGCGGAGTAATTTCCGGGAATGAGTTGAGGGAAGTTGAAGCGGCCTTCGCCGTCGGTGCGGGCGCGTCGCTCAAGGCCCGTTTCAGAATTCGATACGATCACAGTAGCCCCGGGAATGGCTGCGTGAGTGGCGTCGGTAACTTGCCCCACGATGGCGCTAGTGGTTTCCCCCTGCGCGTGCACCATTGTGGGCAAAAGCGCCCACGCGCAGAGAATTGACAGGCTTAGCCCCAAAATCAAAAGGGTTTTGAGGGAGCAGTTCGTTGTTTCCCGCGATGTTGACGTGTTATCAGGTCTGGATGGCATGTCTGCTTAAGTTTCGGCTTTCTTTCTAGTGTAAACTATAGTTAAGTATAAATAGTTGGCTACAGTCAATATTTATTTGTTCTAGCGGTTTAGGAAGGAGTTCTGGTAGGATGGTGACCGCGCCTGAGCCGGGTTCGAAATGAGGAATCTAAGACCTTTTACTGTATGCAGTTGGAAGGAAGTTGCACACTATGATCTTGACGATTTCCAAAGAGGATTACGTCAAAGCTATCGCGGAGGCTGAGGCGGAAGAGGGCACGGTGATTGCCGCCACAATTGCCCGCTGGCTTCAGGTGAGCCCGCCGGCCGTGGCCCTGGCTTTACGGCGTCTGCGCCGCGATAAGCTGGTGACGGTTGACCGTAAGGGGGTAATTTCACTGACCTCTGAGGGCCGCGGCATTGCCGACAAACTACGCCTTCGGCATCACCTGGTTGAACGCATGCTGCACGAATTGTTGGGAATTGAGTGGTACAAGGTCCACGATGAAGCCGAGCGGTTGGAGCATGCCATCTCCGCCGATGTGGAGCAGCGGTTGGTCGGCATTCTTGGCCCCAGCAACCGCTGCCCGCATGGAAACGAAATCAATAAGAGCCCGGCAGATCTGCGCAAGCAAGGCATGCAACTGCTTTGGGAAGCGCCAGCCGGGGTGCCCGTGAAGATCGATTGCATGTATGAACGTGATCGGAAGCTCTTAGAGTATTTCGATGGGCTGGGAATCCGGCCTGGGGTTCGCGCTACGGTTCTGGAACAGAATTACGATGGAACCCTGAGCTTGCGTCTTGGGGAGAAGGGAATTGTCCTGGGTGAGGCGGCGGCGCGCAAGGTTTGGGTGTCACCGGTAGATTAGGGGCGCCCGCACTACACCGGTTTTGAGTTCTGCATTTTGCGCTTTGCCTTGTGATTTCCCCTGCTATTTTTCCGTTGTCCAGCGTTTGCTCCTGCAACCTGCGAGAATTCGGTACTGCTTCCCTCAGAAAGCGCACTTGCCTTCTCGCTGCCGTGGACCCGCCTCCAGATAAACACTCCGCTGATCCCTGCGAGGACTAACAATGCGATGAATTGGGATGTGGAAAGCAAGTGGTGAAACACGAATCCCCGGTTTTCGTCGCCGCGAAGGTATTCCAACAGAAAGCGGCCTGCGGCATAAAGTCCCAGATATCCGAGGAAAACGTCTCCATCGTGTTTCTTGCGGGGGGACCACCAAAGTAGCACGGCGAAAATGGCCAGGGTGGTGGCGGATTCGTACAGCTGCGTTGGATGCAGCCGCACCCCCAGGGGGACGCCCGTGGCTTCATGCGCAAGGGCATTGGAAAAGATCACTCCCCAGGGCGCGGTGGTAGGCTTGCCATAATCGCACCCGGCGCTGAAGCATCCCAGACGGGTTATGGCGGTGCCGAGAGCAACGGAGGGGACCAGCACGTCCGTCATCTTCCAAAAAGAGATCTTCCGAACTCGCACGTACCAGATCGTGAAGAACAGCGCCGCCAGGAATCCGCCGTAAAAGACCCCGCCCAATTTAAGGGTTGCGTAGCTGAATATCTCCTCGGGATGGGCCCGGTAATAACTCCATAGCGTAATGATCAACAAGACCTTGGCCCCGATAAGCGCCACCAGGATCACCCACGAGCTGTAATCCAAAATGAGGGCAGAATCTACCCCCACGCGTCGGCCCAGCCGAATCGCAGTATAAATTCCGGCCAGGACGGCAATCGCCAGCATGGTGCCATAGGTGGGGAGATGGAATGAGCCGATGCTAATCAAATACGGGTGCAAAGTGTTTCCTTTTGTTGTTCAATGGGCATCTTGCCCCTGCCCGACGGTGGCCAGGATGGCCAGGACCCAAAGCAGGTGCACGCGTGCTCGGTCCGTGCTTAATAGGTGGCCGGGAGCACACCACTGTTTTTCAGCCGGTGTGTCCTTCGCACATCCTTCAACGCCGGGAAGGAATCAAAACATCCATCAGCCGAGCGTTAAAGGTGTTAGTGTACACCAAGACGCAATGACGAAGGCGGCCGAAGCGGCGACTCTCGGCCAAGGCGGGCAGACGGGAGAATTCCTCTCGTAGGATTGCCCTTAAGGGCAACGACCGGTGCTAAGTTGGGTTCATCGTGCACCTTGGACCATACTCATTTTCATTCTTGTAATTAGCCCTTCACAGAGAGATGCTAGGGTAAATCCGCTGGAAATGCGGGCAAATACACGAAAGTACTATTGCCTGGTTTTATCGTCAATGTAACAGTGCCCAGGGGGGCAATACAAACCAAGGGCGATGTATGAGAATGTTAATGGCCCGAACGTCTTAGCAACCCTGGGGCTTTAAGAAGGCCAACCACTTCAAAGAGAGCGCATCTTGACCCGTCGGACATGGTCAGGAAGGTGGGCGGCGGATGGATCGAAGCGAAAATCAAGTGGAATGGGAGCCGGATCGATGAGACGAGGGCTGTGTCGTAAGACGTCAAATTGGGGAATCGGCCTGAGCCTGCTGGCGGTGATGGCCGTGGTGGGCTGCGGAGGGGGCGGGGGAGGAACCATTACGCCGCCAGCCAATAACAATCCCGTTCCCAGTATCACAAGCCTCTCTCCACCTTCTGCACTGGTGGGGGCGGCGGCTGGAACCCTGGCGATCAATGGGTCGAACTTCATGAGCAGTTCGACAGTGACTTATAACGGTGTGGGACATACCGCAACATATGTCAGCGCATCGCAGTTGACAATTTCCTTAACCACGGGCGATCAGGCAACGGCGGGAAACTTCCCTGTAGTGGTTACGAACCCGGCTCCCGGCGGGGGAGCTTCGAACTCCGTAAACTTCGCGGTCAACAATCCTGTTCCCAATATTAGCAGTCTCTCTCCACCTTCAGCCTCAGTGGGAGCGGTTGCACAGACTTTAGCCATCAATGGCACCAACTTTCTGAGCAGTTCCACGGTGACGTACAACGGGGTGGGTCACACTGCGGCGTTTGTGAGCTCAACTAAATTGACGATCTCTTTGAGTGCCAGCGATCAGGCCACGGCAGGAACTTATCCCGTGGTGGTGACGAATCCAACTCCCGGCGGCGGACCTTCCAACTCCGTCAACTTCACCGTTACGGGCAATAATCCTGCGCCTACGATCACGAACCTCTCCCCGCCTTCGGCGACGGCAGGGGCGGCCGCACAAACCCTGGCCATTAACGGAACGAATTTCCTAAGCGCTTCGACGGTCACTTATAACGGAGTTGGGCACACTGTGACATTTGTGAGCGCTACGAAGTTGACAATTTCCTTGAGCACAGGCGATCAGGCCACCTCAGGAAATTATCCCGTGGTGGTAACCAATCCCGCGCCGGGTGGAGGACACTCCAACAGCGTCAACTTCGTGGTTAACCCCGCGAGTTCCATCACGGTTACACTTGACGGAGCCGCCTCCAGCTCAACCAGCGTCGCGGCGGGAGGAACATTGCCCATTACGGCGTTGGTGACGGGAGCCCCAGCCGACCTCACCTTTACCGTAAACGGGGTTACCAACGGTAATTCGACATTTGGAACCATCACCGGGTCATCCTCGCCCTACACTTTCCTTGCGCCTGTGGCCATCCCGGGAAATGACAACCCCGTGACCATAGAGGCCACGCAAGGGGGAACCGGGGAGACGGCATCGGTAACAGTGACCATCACTCCCTCCACGAGCGCGCCCACGGCGATTTCGGTTACGGGTGGCATTGCCAGCGGAATTAACCTGGGCCTTACCACCATGACGACAACCCTGGGGTTGGCGGATGTTGGCACCTGCAACTACCCCACCACCAACGTCTGCGAGGCGTCGGTGACCGGAATCGAAATTTCACGATCGGGCTCTGCCACCAGCAATTGCGGCAGCGCCACCTGCACAATTTGGCTGTTGGGACAGGGGTTGACCAATAGTGGTGGTTCCGCTCTGGCATCGGGCCTGACAGTAAGCGTCAGCCATCCCCGTACCTCTGTGGACGTTGCGGTGGGCACCGTTCAGCCAAGTGCTCCCGTAAGTGGCCTCACGAATATTTTCATTCCCGTCGTGGTTTCACCATCCGCTCCGCTGGGCGTCAGGAATATCGTTGTGACGTTGGGCGACGGAGAAACGCAGACCTACATTGGGGCAATCCAAATTGTTGACTAGAGGGTGCAAGTCATGAAGACGAGAGTATGGGTTCTGGCGGCAGTTTTAGTGGGAGCACTAGGTTGGACTTTGCCCGCGCTGGCGACCTCGATGGTTTCGATGTCGATGGAACAGCTCACTCAGGCGTCCAGCGACATTGTTCAAGCGCGTGTCGTGGCCCAAGTGAGCGGGTGGAACGCCACCCACACGCGCATCGAGACGATCACGACTCTGGCAGTTTCACAAAGCCTCAAGGGGAACGCATCCTCCACGCTCCAAGTCCGGCAATTGGGGGGGACGGTGGGCCCGGTGACACAGTCCATTATGGGGGATGTGTCCTTGCGTCCGCAGGGTGAATACGTTCTTTTCCTGGAGCCTGACAGCGGTTCCAATTACCACGTGGTGGGATTGTCGCAGGGCGCGTACCCGGTCTATGAAGATGCAGCATCGCACGACGAACGAGTGGTGCTGCCACTAAGCCAGGCGTCGATCCAGGGCCTGGTAAGTGGTGGTGGGAATCCCGCGGGCACCGTTCCCCTGGTGGGATTTCACAAGTACGTCTCCGTCATTGTGGGCGAGGGGATTCGAATTCCCCATGGGCTCAGCCTGCCGGTCTCCATTGCCTACACCGAATCCCGCGGCACCGGGCGCGCCCATGTTTACGGAAAGACCACGGCGCAGATGTTCCCAAATAAGACCGTGGTGATTCCGGCGGGAACGGAAGTGGAAGGGGACGCAACTCTGACCGGGGGGAGCTGGACGATTCACTGGAATGAAGTCAATGTGCGGGGCGTTCACGCGGAGATTTCCGCGACGAATAATGAATCTTTGGGTAATCTGCGCGGCCGGAATGTCATTCTAAACGTGAGGTGAGAACCGTGAGATTAGGGCGGATAGAAATAAACCGTCAGAGAACAGTGCTGGCTGGGATTGCCTTCCTTGGGATATTCTCCGCCGTGGCAGCACTGGCGACGAATTTCCAGATATATGAGATCTCCGCTGGGAATTACGCGGATTCCATGTGGCCTGGTACGGGACCCACGATCACTTGGGATGAGAACTTCACCAGCACGCCCACCAATGTTGTGGTGAAGAACAGTGTTACGCCCTCGACTGTTTTAAGTGACGCTTTCAACACCTGGTCAAGTGCCACCGCTCCCGGCACCAGCACGCTGGCCACGAACGTTCAATTCAGCTTTGGCTCCGCCAACGCATCGCTGCCCAAGTCCCCAACGCTTGACTGTAAGAACGTCGTCGGCTTTTCCGATCCCAATTCAGGTGATTTCCCCACGGGAGTTGTCGCCTTTGCCGTGATCACCACCAGCCCGGGTGGGTTTGTGCCGGGCAGCAACTGCCCCACCTACACAACTCCTTGCCCCATCGCCAACTGCATCGTTGACGTTGACATTATGTTTAACCCTTCTCAGACCTTTGCAACGGCAGCCGCAGGAAGCAATCAATTCGACCTGCAATCCGTGGCCACGCACGAGATTGGGCACCTGCTCGGCCTTGACCACAGCAACATTGGACACGCCGTAATGTATCCCTATGGTGATACGAGCCAAATTGGGGTCCACCAGACCTTGTGGACCGATGACATTGTTGGAGTTGGCCATTTGTACCCGGGCCCGGGATCGGCAGACAGCAATGGGATTGAAGGAACTGTGACGCTGACGCAGGCGGGTACGGCAAACGTCGCCCCACTTTACGCTGCCGACGTGGAGGCCATTGACACTACCACCGGAGACGTGGTCACCGAGACCCTTACCGACCCTTCGGGAAATTACCACCTCCGCGTGTACGATGGCACATACTACGTTTACGTCCAGTCGTTGGCCCCCAATGTGAATTCCGGGCCGACTACGATCCTTAATTTCAGCGGGCAGGCCGGATACGGAGATAACAATGTTGCCAATATTCCCGCCAACCCAACCAACTACACCGGCAAATTTTATTGATTTTTACCACGTGGGAGGGTTTTCATCAGGGCCAGCGTGAAAGCGCCTGCCCGCCGCCATTGGAGCGTGTTTCTCACTGCGTCCGTGCCCGGTCCAAGCAACTCGGTTAGATTGACCTAGGATTGCAAAATTAGATTTGCGCTAAGTGACAAAGGATGCAGGGAGAATCGGGGGGAATTCAATTGAATACAACCCACCTCAGAGCCTCGATACACAGGCCCTTTGGACGTCGCCCGAAGCACTTCCGGGACGGCTAAGCGTGAGCTGCTACAGCGCGCCTGGTCGCTTCGACTGTTTTCGCCACCCGCCGGTGGTCTACCAGCATTGCAAGCAGGTCGGGCCGCTGCACTTTTTCGCAGAGCACGGTGCACATGGAAATGGCGTTGAAAGGGCGAATAAATTCATGAATGCGACGTTGATAATCGCGGATGGTTGCCGCGTCGCTGCCATTCCCATAAACCCACGACCAATCCGTGACCCAGCGCATAACCGTGGCGTGCCGATTTAGCGGACTACGATAAAACGGCTCGCTGGGACGGAGCAATTCGGCCAGGCAGTTTGGCGCTGTCAGAAAGACCAGGCGCCCGCTGTGGAGCAGGGCATCGGTCTTAAGCCCCATCTCGCTGAGACCGTGAGCAATGTCCTTCAGGCAGGTTGGCCCTGCCATGATGACCACTTGCTGGCCAATCTCCAGGCCGGCGGTTGAAAACTGTAAGATTTCGGAAAGGCTTTTTTCTTTCCGTACTACTAACCGACACGGTTCGCCTTGTCCTAACAGGCCACCGTGGCTCCCCAGATCGAAATTCATACCTTATATTTGTCCCAAGCAGGGCCGCATGTCAACAGCACAACCATGTAAACACAATATTATCTTTTGTGCATTTAGTCCGTTTCGCCAAATATTCGCTTGACACGGTGATGAACGTTGATGTTGGCGGCCGGCAGCCGAGTGCAAGGTCATGCGCATGGAACTTCCTGGAAGTAGTATTACCCCTGGATCAATACCCTAAAATGTAAATATTGTCTGAAAGTCAATACGGCGATTGGCGGCCTGGGTAAGTCCTCCTGGGCCTCCGCCGAAAAGGCCACCGAGTGAGTTGGACTGGCCGAAAAGTGGGGAGCCAAGAATGCCGATGCGTGGTCCGAGGTTTACATCATTAAACAAATTTCGTGCATTGGCGCTAATCGTCAGGTTAAACCGGTGATTGGTGCCCGATCCCGGACCAAAGAATGAGCGCATGCCGCCGCCACCGCTTCCGCTCAGTCCGCCGGGTCCAAGACCACCGCCCACACCTCCGCCACCGCCTCCGCGACCTCCACCACCGCCGGGGCCGCCAAAGCCGCCTGGACTCGCTCCCCGGCCCTGCGCCACCTTCCCAAATCCAAAGGTTTTGGCCAGGCGAAGATTAAACGTGAATTGGCCGGGATTGTCATACCCGTTGGGGGGAATAATGGATTGGGCCGATGCCGGGAGGGTATTGAAATTTCCCAGCGCTGTGCACACCACCGGGGTGGGAGCTGCTGGAGTTGAACATGTTGCGCCTGCCGCGGCCAATGCTGGTCTTGCATTGTCCAGCGCGCCCGTTCCAAACAAGTCCTGGGCGACTGTGATGTTAAAGGGTGATCCGGATGACGCCACCACAAAAGGGCTCAGGCTGATGCGATGCGGCAGGTTCCAATTGCCGATGATCACCAGCCGATTGCGCACGTCAAATCCCGCCCGCCCGTAGTTTTGCTGGATGTCGTACGGATTCATGATCAGGCCGCCGCTGTTTCCATTTGTGTTGGCGTCGGCGTAGCTCAGCGTATAAAACCCCCCAAGCGTGAGCTTGGTGTTCAAGCGCAGGTTGAAATTGGCAATCATCTGATTCTGGTTGAAGAGCCCGCCGGATTGAAAGTCGTAAATATTGCCGCCGGCGTTCCCCATGGGGCGGGTTCCAAGCTCGGGTTCGCCCAGCGGAAATGTTCCGGGCAGGGGGGCATTAATGTCGTTGGTGATGAACTGGTGGACTCCATGGGAATTGAGATAGGTCACTGAGACCGTGGCGCTCTTGGAAACCTGCTGTTCAATGCTAACGGCCGACTGCATCGTGTAGGGCGCTCGGAAGTTGGGATCAATCCTATATTGCGTGGTCGTCTCCGCATAACTGGTCAATTGTTGGAGACTGGGGATGATGGGGAAAAAGGCGGGTGAAGGAACCAGGAACTCCTGCTGGGAGATTCCGTTGAAGCGCTCGGCTTCAAGCAGTTGGGCTTCGGCAAAGCGGTCATAGAAAATTCCGAATCCCGCGCGCAATACCGTTTTTGCCGATGAGTTCTTGCTCTTGTTCAGCCCCCAGGCAAATCCCACCCGCGGCGCAAAATCGGAATGATCGTGAATTCCCGTTTGTGATTCCCATCGCAAACCCAGGCTGAGCGTCATGTTGTGATGAAGTTGCCAGTCATCTTGAGCGAACAGGCCCGCGTCGAATAAATTCACGGAAGTAGTGGGTGTTCCATTGACGATCAAAAACTGACTGGCTCCACTCACCTGGCAGGTGAATGAGCACGCCTGGAGATTCAGTTCAGCCTTCTGGTAAGCATTGATGGAAGGGAACGTGAAAGTCCCATTGAAGTTTGCATTGGAAGTGTTGGAATCCTGCACATCCCGCAGGCGCCCGCCAACCACCAGTGTGTGTTTGCCCAGAAAGAACGAGGTGAGATTTTGCGCCTCATAGTGGTTCTGGGTGTTAACTGGATTCCCGGAGGGACTACCCCCCCCGGTAAATGCTCCGATGACCGCCAGCGTCGTGGCCGACGACTGAGGTGTTTGGTTGGTCGTGTCATGCAGGTACTGAAACCGGAACTGGTTGAGCGTTTTGGCGCTGAACACCTGTGTGTCGCTCAATTGCATCGTGTGTTCATCGCTATGCGAATTGTAGGCCTGCGTGACCAGGTTGGACTGCCCGACTCCACTGTTGGTGGAATTGTTGTCGAAAAATTGATAGCGAATGGAGAGCACATTGTTGGTGGAGAGCTGGAGGTCCACACGCGGGCTCAGGTTGGTCAATGTCCGGGGGCTGGAGAGCGCTCCACTGAAGGGAGTGATCGTGTAGGTTGGCGCAGGGCCCAGCACATACGTGGAGATAATCGAATCATCGCCGATGTCGCGCCGGAAAATGGAGAAGAAGAACGAGGCCTTCTTGCCGAGCGGTCCACCGACGTTGGCGTTGAAAAATTCGGTGTGATAACCCGGAATCTGTGCGGCGAAAGGACTGCGCGTGTTGAGGGGCGAGGCATTGATATCGCCCATGACTTGGCCGTGGAGCTTGCTGGCGCCGGGCCGCGTGGTAATTTCAATGCGCCCGTAACCCACCTTGTCATACTCAGCGGAAAAGGGATTCTGGTTGATGCGGATTTCCAGAATGTCCGCCTTGGGTGGAAGTTGGCCTGCTGTGAACCCGTCCACATAAATCTGGCCGCCGTTGGGCCCGGCGGACGGCCCCGCCAATGCTTCCAGTTCGGATTGCAGTTCATCCGGGTCGTCGGAGAGAGCGTTCAAATCCTCACCTTTGATGACGAGCGAGCTGGCATTCTCTGAGGGGTTGACGCTCACTTGGGTGGTTTGGTCCGTCACCTGAACCTGTTCCGTTTCCTGCTTGATCTGGAGAGCGATGTCAACCTTGCCCGTCTTGTCTGCGACCACCAGCACGTTCGGCTGCTCGAACATACTGAAGCCACGGGCACGCGCCTTCACGGTATAAGTCCCGGGGGCGAGGCCGGGAATTTCATAAGATCCATCGGGATGAACTGTGCCCAATGTGGCTTGACCCGTCGAAGACACCGCCGCAACCTTGGCGCTGGGGACGGCAGCCCCCGAGGGGTCGGAAATCTGGCCGCGGACTGCGCCTGTTGGATTCTGCCCCAGCAGCCATGCTGGGGATAGCAAAGTAAGGAACAGTATCGCGGCCAGCGGGGCCTGTGAACCAATTACCCGGCACTTCATTCCGTCTCCTCAACCAGCATCGGCTTTTGGGGGCCGGCGCCACCTAAAATGTATGGGCCTCACCCGAAGTTTCTCGAGCGGTATCGCCTCAAATTGACAAAAACAATTCGTAGTAAGCCCGAAGAACTGTCCTGCATATGTGCATGCAGCTAACTTCCAACGGTAATTCCCGTCTTAATTGCGTTCTTAGAATAAGACGTAAAGGCGAGCTTAAGGGTTTCACACCATTAAGAATACACTGCGGGCGAGGTCCTTGACACGGCTGGCGCTCTAATGGTCGCATGGGCGGAAGTGCGATACACTTTCGTGTATGAAACGCACACTTACACTAACGCCTATCTTATTCATCCTGGCTTCGTCCTGCTTCTTAACGTCCTATGCTGCTGAAGCACCTCTGCATCCTGTGGCTTTGCGTTGCGAGTACCTCAAGAACCCACTTGGCATTGATAGCATCCATCCCCGGCTCAGTTGGAAGCTGCGATCTGCCCCTCGTGCCGGGCGCGGATTGATGCAGTCGGCATATCAGATTCAGGTGGCATCCTCGGAAAACTTGCTGGCGACTTCCACTCCCGATCTTTGGGATTCCGGCAAGGTGCATTCCGACAGCAGCAATCTGATTCCGTATGCGGGCGAGCCTTTGCAATCGCGTCAGGTGTGCTGGTGGCGCGTGCGTGCCTGGGACGAATCGGGCGTGGCATCGGGGTGGAGCGAACCGGCGCTGTGGACCATGGGCTTGCTTCAGCCCGATGATTGGACCGCGAAGTGGATCGGCTTAAACGGTGGAGACGAGACACTTCCCGGCGATCCGCATACGCGCCTTCCTGCGCGCATGTTGCGGCGCGAGTTTGACGCTTCCAGACCGATTCGCCGCGCCACGATCTACGCCAGCGGCCTCGGCTTCTTCGACCTCTATCTGAACGGCGCGCGCGTGGGCGATCGAATTATGGATCCCGCTTTGACCGACTATTCCAAGCTGATTCTCTATTCCACGTTTGACGTCACCCGCCAGATTCAGCAGGGCATGAACGCGCTGGGCGTGGTTTTGGGCAATGGCCGGTTCTATGCGCCGCGCGCGGGCGACAAAACTCCGGCCCGGTTTAGGACTTTCGGCTATCCGCGCTTGCTGCTCCAGCTTGAAATTGAATACTCGGATGGCAATTTCCAGCGGGTCGTGAGTGATGAGAACTGGAAGGGGACTGCTGACGGGCCGTTTCGAACCAACAATGAATATGATGGGGAAGAATATGATGCCCGCAGGGAAATGCCAGGGTGGGGAAAGCCGCTCTATGCTGCTGAAAGGTGGCGTCAGGTGGAGATAATGTCATCTCCCGGCGGCGCCCTCCATGCCCAAATGCTGGAGCCAACACGCGTCACCCAGGTGCTTCAGCCTGCCTCCATCCATCAAACCACGCCGGGGAACTACATCGTCGATTTTGGACAGAATTTCTACGGCCAGGTTCGCCTTCGCGCCTCGGCTCCCGCGGGCACCACAGTAAAGATGCGGGAGGCGTATAGTCTGAACCCCGATGGCTCGTTGCGCACGGCCGACAATCGCAGCGCGCAGGCCACGGATATCTATACATTTAAAGGGGTTGGCGTTGAAACGTGGAGCCCAAGGTTTCGCGGCCAGGGGTTCCGCCGCGTGGAGGTCACCGGCCTGCCCGGAAAGGTCACGGCTGATGAATTCTCTGGCCTGGTCGTGGAAAACAGCCTCGATTCGGTGGGCACTTTTGACTGTTCCATCCCTTTGGTGAATCGGATTTATCGCAATGTGCGTTGGGGCCAGCGGATGTTTCTGCGCAACGGCGTCCCTCTTGACCCCGATCGCGACGAGCGCCAGCCGTGGGTGGGCGATCCGGCCAAGGACAGCGAGGGTGAGGCCTTTAATTTCAATGTGGCCGCCTACTTCAGCAAGTGGATCAACGACAATTTTCTTGACCAAAAGCCCGACGGCCAGCTTGGCGACGTGGCGCCTTCTTATTGGGAGTTCTTCCACGAGGACGACATTACCTGGCCTAGCGTGGTGACCATCATCCCCGACTGGCTCTATTCGTTTTATGGCGATGGGCGCATTCTGGAGGCGAATTACGCCCCCATGAAGAAGTGGGTGGATTACGTGGCCCGCCAACTGAAGCCCGACTATATGATGGACAAATCCACCTATGGCGACTGGTGCGACACCTCCTCAATGGATGGGAAGGGTCCGGACCACGGCGCCACCAGCCAGGCGCTGATCGGCACAGCCTACTCCTACCTCAACGTCAAATTGATGGCGCGGGTGGCGCATCGGTTGGGCAATCTGGACGACGAAAAGCGCTACTCAGACCTCGCCGCGAAGATCCGCTACGGCTTCAACCAGCGGTTTTTCAATGCCCAAAGAGCCCAATATGAGAGCTCGACGCAAACCTCCTATGTCCTGCCCCTGGCCTTCGGACTGGTGCCGGATGAGTCGCGTCCCCGGGCTATTCAGAACCTGGTGGATGACATCATGGTGCAGCACCAGGGCTACAGCACGGTGGGTCTGGTGGGAATGCAGTGGCTGATGGAGGTGCTTACGGAAACCGGTCACGCCGACGTGGCCCTGACCATCGCCACGAGGGCAAACCGGCCAAGCTGGGGCTACATGATCGCCCAGGGCGCCACCACCATCTGGGAGCGCTATGACATGAACACGCGCGACCCCGGGATGAACAGTGAGGCACTGCTGATCCAGACGGGCGACGTGGTGACGTGGCTCTACCAGGCGCTTGCGGGCATCAATTACGATCCCGAACATCCCGGCTTCAAGAACATCGTGATGCACCCGCGTGTCGTGGCAGGCCTCACCTCTGCTAAAGGCACGCTCGATTCACCGCAGGGAATGATCTCAAGCAGCTGGCAGACGCAGGGCGGGGAATTCAACTGGAAGATTGTTGTACCGCCCAACGCTACAGCTACGGTTTATCTGCCAAGCAAAGATTCAGCATCCATCCGCGAAAGCGGCAAACCCGCAGCCCAGTCGAACGGCGTCAAATTCCTTCGCGTTGAAGGCGATGCGGCGGTCTATGAGATCGGATCGGGGAGCTACACCTTCACCTGCCACCTAACCCAGAATTGAAAGGCCCAAACGTGGAAACCAGCCGGGGACTGGGGGCTAGGAAAAAAGCTGAAGGCTGAATTTTGAATTAAGGCGTAGTGGGATCAAGGACTTTGAGGCGCTTGAAGCAGGATCGATAGAAACCGCGGTCGCGGGTAAGCAATCGGTCTGCATGGAAAATGGCATGAGCTCCAATCAGAAAATCCGCCACCACACGTGTTCGGGCCCCGCCGGACTGGCGATAGGCCTTCCAGGCGAGTCCCGCTTCAAGAGCCGCTTCGATGGTCAGGGCGCTGAACTCCAGGTTTAGAGGTTTCAGGGCATTCAGAACTGCGGTGGCAGAGGCGAACGAACCTGCAACCTCCGCCCACACGACATCACAAGCAATCAGTTGGCCTTGGTGAAGGGCGGTGCGCAAAGCCTTGGCGGAAGACGGGCCAAAAGTGGGGTCGGCCCCCAGGACGTCCAATAGGACGTTGGTATCGACGGCGGTGATCATCGGGGATTCTCACCACCTCGAAGTTCATCCATGATCTCATCCGTCGAACGGCCAAGCTTCAGGATACCGTACAGCTTGTCGATCGCGTCATTGGGTCTGGTCTGCTTGGACATCACGAGGCAGCCGCGCTCTTCCTTGACCTCCAGGACCTGGCCGGTGCGGATTCCCAATCGGACCCGCAACGGTTTGGGGATGGTGATTTGCCCTTTTTCAGAAACTGTTGTTTTCATACCAAAATGGTACGAATTCCCACTTTTAAAGTCAAACTATTCTTGGCCTGGTTCAAGCGTCGCCGGCTGGCGCAGACTTCGGCCCTTTGAAGTCTGCGATCTCCCGAAGGGACTTTGCGAAAGGTGAACTCAACTCATGCGGTCCATGCGGAGAACAGACGCATCCTCCAGGAAGTAAAACCTCCAGCTTGACCCCGGCCGGTCGCCGGGAGCGCTCACCAGGCCGCGTGTCACGGGGTTGTTGTGCATGTAGTCCAATTTTTCCTGAAACTTCTGTTCGGAAAAGACATTGAAGGGGTAGAAGCGGCGCTGCCAAAGGCGGTAGTGCGATTCATCGTGAACCGTGGAGGGCAGCCGCAGCCTCGCAAGCGTCTTCCGGCACCACGGATATTGAAGGTTTTGGCGGAGTGTCTTGATGATGCGCCGGGCCGATTCCTCCTTCAGCCCCTTCATCACCAGGGGAGTGGATTCCGCCGGCTCGGGCCTGATCAGGATATGAAAATGCTCGGGCATCAAAACCCAGCCGACAAGTAGGAAATGCAATTCCTGCCGCTCCTCTTCCAGCCTCTGGACAAAGCAGTGCCGAAAACGGTCCGAAAGGGATAGCGGCGCGCGGCGGTAAGTGCTGGCGGTGATGAATTGAAGCTGGCCGGGAGTGTAAACGCGGTGGTAGAAGGGCATGGCGGACGAGAGTATACTCCTCCCCGCGTGGCACGGAAGAAAACGTCCCTTCGGGAGATCGCAGACTCTCAAAGGCAAGAGTCTGCGCCAGCCGCGAAATAAATGGACACTGCTTGCGGCGTAGCGCCGGGCTTTAGCCCGGCATGTGCCGCCCTAAAGGGCGGCGCTACATTGTCCAGCCAATTACTGGACACTACACTAGTCACGATCCTGATAGAAGCTTTCACGCGTGAAACTCTTAGTTGAAAGATTCGGCAAATGCTCCGAACCTTCCGCCATAGAGGTAAGCATCGCGTGGAAATCACCGAGGGTGAGACTTGAGGGGGGTCTGGAACTGGGAAGCCATCGCCTCTTCCAAAATGCGTGCCGCCGCCCTCTCAAGCGGCATCCCTTGAGCACGAGCTTGGGCGGCTAGTCGCGCTCCCAATTCCGGATTGAGTTCCACTTGGATGGTCATGGCTCCATACCTTCCGCGGATTGGCTTGCCACCCTGTGAAGATGCAGCTAGTGTGGTGTCACAGATAAGAATCGACAATAGGCGAGACTCCCTCACCCGGCCCGCCCCGGCTGATGAAAGCGCCGGACGCGCGCCACGGTACTAGACATTGGTATATATACCAATGTCTAAGCCAAGAGTTTATCTCATCGCGCCCATAGCGATAATTTATAGGGCATCTTGCCAACTTCGGTAATGAATGCGCGTAGGTATATATACCTACGCGCATTCATTACCGAAGTTGGCGACTTGAAATGTCAATCTAAATGGGATTGCGTGGGTTCTCCTCGGCGGGTGGGCTGGCGCTTCGCCGCCGGGCCTCGCAGCCTGTTTCCCACCGAAAAGAATGCCCGGTTGTAACGCAGGGCCCGCTCTCCGGCCCTGCGGCTTTTCCGAAAAGAGGGGTGCACCCAACCAACAAGCAGTTCTTGTTCCACGACCCATCAGAACAAACTGGGCAGGAATTTTGCGCGCCGCACAAGTGGCGTCATCCTGGAAGGACCGCAGCGCCGGAGAGCGGGCACTGCGCTGCCGTCCATAGGAAGGTGGCGCGAATTTCCTTGACAAATCCTAGGCTCTAGTGTAGGCTTTAAAGGACTCGGGACTCGGCAGGAGCGGGGGCGGATCGCAGCACGGCTCGACTGATGGGACACTCGATGGAAAGACGCATGACAAATTATCGAGCACACGCAGGCAAATTGTTAAATTTGTGGGCAAAAAGTCGTACGAGGAGCGAGCCGTGGAGTTGAAAAATGAAGGTGCATCCGGCGATATTCATGAAAACAAAGGAACGGGTAAAAGCGTACGCGCTAAATGCCGGGAAAGATGCCGGGGGGACCGAGGTCCGAAGTAGGCGGGCGTGCAGGAGCGTTCTTGATTCTAACTCCTCGCTCCTGACTCCTGGATTCCCTCCTTGCTGGGATAACCCGAGAAGTTGATGAAAACAAAGGAACGGAAAAAAGTGCACACGCCAGTTGCTCGGAAAGATGCTTGGATGCCTGAGCCCCGAAGCCAGCGGCAAGCGGGAGGCGTCCAAATTCTAACTCCTAGCTCCTGACTTCTGACTTCTATTTTCTGCCCTTGCAGATATATCCCGAGAAGTTGTTGAAAACAATGGAACTGGAAAAGTCGACCGCATCAAATACCGGGGAAAGTGCCTTGGGGACCCGAGGCCGAAGCAGGTGGTATACAGGAGTGGTCGGAATCCTAACTCCTAACTCCTGGCACCAGCTGTTATCCGGGCGGATTTGAGGGCAATCATGGACTTGAGGGATGTAAAAGAGGTCGTGCAGGTGAGCAGCAGTTTCTGGAAATGCTGCAAATACTGCTCCAAGCTCAAGCTGTCGCAAGACAGCGTGGAGGAGCAGGTGAACCACTACCTGGAGCACGGCCTGAAGCTGCTCCACATCGGCACGGAAAGCAGCCGCACCGCGGAAGGCGAGGTTTGGCAAAGCACCGTCGCGGTGTTGGGGAAAGATTAGCGGAAGTTACTGCGGAATCTTAAAGAGGCTTCCGGGATTATCTTTCACCACCACATCTTCGCCGTTACCGCCCTGGTCCAAGATAAGTTGCCGCAGGGCGCCATTGTGCAGCACGTTGTTCGAGATGACGCAGTTTTTGAGGTTCTTGTAGACGATACCGTAAGATGGGCTCCACGCTCCCGCGGGCTCGTCGTCACGCCATGCCTGGAAATTGTTGCCGACGCAGGTTACACCCTCTGCACCATCCATCACAATGTGCGCTGAATCGTAGCTCGCACTGTCCGCCAGCTTGCCGCTGCGCTTGAAATAATTCCCGGTCAAGGTCATCTGCGAGCAAGGCCGGCTGCCGTTGCGCAAGGCGATTCCGCAGGTCCCGGCGCGGTCAAGAAAATTCCCGGTGATCTGGTAGCCCTCGCCACCCGTGATCAAAATGTTCTCCTGCCCATTCCATTCCACGCGATTGCCGGTAAGCGTGACGGCGGCGTTTTCGTTGCGCGCGGCAAAGCCCGCGCGTCCGTTTCCGGAAAACCAGTTGTCTCCCAGGAACCCATCCCACCCGCGCAAATTCAGCCCATCGCCCCGGTTAAAGGCCAGCATCGAGTGCCGGATGGAAAAGCACCAGGCGCGCAAAAGGCTCACTCCGTCACCGGTAAAATGCGCCACCTGGCAGCGCTCAATGCGGAAACTATCCTCGCTTTCAAATTCGGGCTTGTTGAGAAATATCCCATGGACGCCCTTGCCCAAATCGGCGCCATCGAAACCGAGCCCTTCAATCGTGGCGCCCCAGGCGCGGCCAATGTTGAGAAGACATTTGGCCGAGGCGTCCGCCAAGCGTAAAGCCGTTCCACCTGGCAGGTGATAATCCCACGTGGGCACACCCACAAGCGCGGTGTACGGCCGCATCTGGAGGTCCGCGCAAAGGTAAACGCCGGGAGGCACGAAGACCGTTCCCCGCACTTCCCCAGCAGCATCGAGAGCGCGTTGAATGGCTTTGGTGTCGTCGGTCTTGCCGTTGCCGCTGGCGCCAAAGTCACGTACGTTGAGGTTTTCCCTGCTCGCCGGCTGCCCCTCCGCTTGCGCTCGGCCCGGCGCCCCCAACAGATATGAAACTCCGCCGAGCAAAGCGCTCCTGCCCATTTGGCGGCGTCCAAAGGTATGTGAATCCGTAGGGGTCATTTCCATTCCTTTCGTTCAATCCTTGATCGCCTGGTAAGCCAGGGTTATGGCTTTGGAATCGAGATTCAATCCTCCCGAGGGATTCATCTGCCCCAGAAAGATGGCGATCAGATCCTCTTTGGGATCAATCACGAAAGTGGTGTAATAAAATCCGCCCCAATAATACGAACCCACTGAGCCGAGCTCGGTCAGTTGCTCCGGCGCGCCCTTGGTTCCAAATCCCAAGCCATAATCGAGCTGGTCGGTCTGGCCCTTCACGTGATTATGACTCATCAACTCCACCGACTTGCGGCTGAGGACGCGCACCCCGTTCAGCTCGCCGCCGTTCAGCATCATCTGGCAGAAGCGGTAGTAGTCCTCTGCCGTGGAAGTGAGCCCCGCGCCTCCAGAGAAGTAGGTATGGGGGCCGCGATAGGGATAGTCAGCCGTGTATTGGAACCCGCCTTGCCCATCCATCACTTGCTGGTCAAGAATCGGGCGCAATCCCTTCTGCTCGTCGTAGGCGTAGGCGGCAACCAGTCGGGAGACCTTATCCTGCGGCGGGAAGAAGTAGCTGTCTTTCATCCCCAGCGGCTGGAAGATGCGCTGGGCAAGGAACTGGTCGAAGGGCATCCCGGAGACGACCTCGACCAGACGGCCAAGGACGTCGTCCGCCAAACTGTATTCCCACGAATCACCCGGTTGGAACAAAAGCGGGAGGGCCGCCAGCCGCTTCACCGCGTCGCCAATGGTTCCCTCCTGCTGGCTGAGGCCGCTGTTCACGTTGGCATCGCGGTAGGCCTTGCCGAGTCGGGCATTCCACGGGTAAGTCAAACCGGCAGTGTGAGTTAGAAGGTTGAAGATGGTGATCGGCCGCTTGGCGTCCACCAGCGCCCCCGGAGGCGAAGTCTTGTCCTGCGGCCAGGGCGGGTCGAGGACCTTCATGTGCTTGAATTCAGGCAAGT
The DNA here is from genome assembly GCA_003165315.1 of Acidobacteriota bacterium. GTDB lineage: Bacteria > Acidobacteriota > Terriglobia > UBA7540 > UBA7540 > Bog-366. Next base: position 44,849 of record PLSX01000210.1, on the reverse strand, counting down.
AATCGGAAACAGGGTCGCTGAGGGCGAAGCGGCCTTCCTCATAGAGAATCATCACCGCGGCGGCCGTGATGGGCTTGGTCATGGAACACATGCGGAATATACTGTCTGTTTGCATGGGTTTACGGACATCGCGGTCCGCCATTCCCACAGCATGCAGTTAGACCACTTTTCCATGCCGCGCCACCAGGCTGACCCCGCCGGAAATGCGGCTTTCGTCGACATCCGCCTGGATACTCCGGGCTATTCGCCCTAACCTTTCGGAGGACAGGCCTACCTCTTCCGGAGTCGCGGTGGGGAGTACAACCAGCGGATGCGATGAAGCCGGAGAGTCCGACTTCGGGTGCGTGGTGGTTTGCGACTGCAAAATGCCGGCCAGAAATGTCAGGCCAACCAGGACTGCAAGAACTTGGAACGACTTTTTCCGCATGTTCAATCCTCCCCTGCCCATCAAATTTGAACCGAGTGGTACTTCCCAGAAACCTGCAAACAAGTGATAGCGCGGAATTCTACACCCGTGGAAACGATATTGGAACCATTACGATCTCGCAACGTTGAGCTTGTGTATTCTTAGCTAACGACAGCAACGCATGACGTGTCTTGTCGCATTCAGTCCTCGGTGGTAACATGTTTTTCCTCAAGCGATAAGGGGCGTTAAACAATGGAAAATAACCTTAGCCTCGACGGCAAAATATCGTCTCCAATTTCAAGTCGGAGCCTGACGCGACGCGAGTGGGTGCAGCGCATGTTGGCAGGAGCGGGCGCAGGCATCGCCACGCCGGCGCTTGCCGAAGCCGAATGGACTGCGGCTGCCAATGCTCAGGCCGCACCGCCAACAGAAGCGGCGAGTGCATGGAAGCCCGCGTTTTTCGATGATGCGCAGAATGAAGCGCTGATTGTCCTAGCGGAACGGATCGTGCCAGGCTCAACGGGCGCGCAAGTGAACCGCTTTCTTGATGCTGCCATCGGCGTGATCCCACAGGACAACCAGCGGAAGTTTGTGGCCGCGATGAATGCCGTAGAAGGTGAATCGTTGCGGCAGTTCACCAAATCATTCAAGGACCTTTCCGTGCAGCAACAGGATGAAGTTCTTTCCGCAGCTTCCACGGCAAAATCCTCAAACCCAGCTCTCAGCACTATGGCAGAAAGCAAACCCGGGACGCCACCAGCGGTTCCCACGCTTCGCGACTATTTTGAACACTTAAAGGGCTGGGTCAGCATGGCGTATTATTCCTCCGAAGTGGGAATGAAGGAGCTCGGTTGGAACGGCGAAAACTTTTTTGAGAGCTTCCCTGGCTGCGAACACGCCGCAGGCCATTCTTGATTGGGATCCCGACATCCCAAGGTATTCGCACCTCAGCAGCACCCCAAGAATTCCGAGGAATGTTCATTCTTCTCCCCTGAGCAGATGACCGTGCGGCAGTCTTAGCGTCCTTCGGAAGATCGTCGACAGCACGGGTGTCTGATTTTGCCTTTTGACTTTCCCTTCCGAGACTGCCTTTCTCCGGTGCCTTGACGAATACTGTTTTGGCGCCGCTGTTTCGAGTAAGATAGGTAAGTCACCGAACCGGCAGGCCTTGGATTCCAGCCGGGCGATTCCCAGATTGGAAAGGACGAGTAGGAAGAGCGCAAAATTATTCCCTTCCATCTCCGCGCCGAACACCAGACCTCTCATTCATGAAATCACCCGAAACCCATACGTTAAGAACCTCAGTCATGGTGGCGCTGCTGATCATTCTCAATTCCGCCGGAAATTTCTTTTTCGGCCTGGGCATGAAGCGCATCGGCGCCGTCCAGGGCTTGTCTGTAGCGATGTTGCGCTCCGTTTTTGTCGCCGTTTTCTCCAGCATTTGGATTTGGCTTGGCATCGTCAGCATGATTCTGTTTCTTGCTGCGCTCATGCTGGTATTGTCGTGGGCGGACTTCAGTTACGTCTTGCCGGCCACGGCTGCCATGTATGCCGTGGTTCCGCTGTTGGGGCATTTTGTGCTGGGAGAAAGAGTGACCAGCTTGCGTTGGGCAGGTGTGGCATTGATCTGCGCAGGAGTGCTGTTTGTGGCTCGCACGCCCCCCAGCACAACGGAGAAGAGCTGAAGATGCGCACTGCCATTACTCTGGTGATCCTGGTGTTTAGCGGTACCGGCGGTGACATTGCCGTGGCTTACGCGATGAAGCGTTTGGGTGAAGTCCATAGTTTCTCCCCCATGGCAATTTTGCGCTTTCTCGGTCGAGCCTTCCGCGAAGGCTGGATGTGGATTGGCATTGCGCAGTTGACCCTGGCGTTCTGTTCCCTGCTCGCTCTACTATCCTGGGAGGCAGTGAGCTTTGTGGTTCCTGCCATGGCCTTGAGTTATGTTACAGGCGCGCTGGGGGGCAAGTATTTTCTCGGCGAGCGGTTGACGCCATTGCGCTGGGCGGGGGTCGGATTGGTTTCCGTGGGCGTGGCGTTGGTGTGTTTGGGGTAGAAGGAGCACGAATTGTTTTTGACATGGTTGAGATGGGCAATTCTCGGCGCGGCGATATTACCCTCTCTATGCTACGTCTTCATTATCTTCGCCGCCCACAGCTTCTTCCGACGCCACAACAATGAGCCTCGCGATTTTACCCCCCCTCTAAGCCTGCTAAAGCCTGTTCATGGGCTTGATCCGGAAGCTTACGAAAACTTTGCCAGCTTCTGCCATCAGGACTATCCACAATACGAGATTCTTTTTGCGGTCACAAATGAAGAGGATCCTTCCACTCCGGTCATTCGCCAACTCATTGCCGATTTCCCCCACTTGCCCATTCAACTGCTGGTGGGGCCGGAGAAAGTCGGGTCCAATGACAAGGTCAATAAGCTCTGCGCCATGGCGCGCGCAGCACAGCACGACTTCCTGGTCCAGTCTGACGCGGACATCCGCGTCGGCCCGGGCTATCTGAGATCGGTTGCAGCGCCCTTTCGCCACGCCAAAGTTGGCGCGGTCACCAGCTTTTTTACAGGGATTCCCGTGCCCTCACTTTGGCCGGAACTGGAGGCGGTTTACCTCAGTACCGATTTCATGCCGTCCGTTTTGATGGCCTGCGAAGTTGAAGGCGTGCACTTCGCCCTAGGCGCAACGGTAGCAGTAAGACGCGAGATTCTGAAGGAAATCGGCGGGTTTGAAGGGCTTGCCGACGATGCAGCGGATGATTACGAACTGGGTTACCGCATCGCCGCTCGTGGACACAAGGTGGAACTGGTGGATGGCACCGTTAAAACGTGGTGCTGTCTTCAAAGCCTGCCAGCATTCTTCATTCAACGTTTGCGATGGGCCATCATGGCCCGCCAGGCGCGCCCCCTGGGTTATCTCGGCCTCATTTTCACTCAAGGCTTGCCGTGGACCGTTTTGGCTGCGATTTTCGCTCCGACGCATAAGCTGGCAATCGCCTTTGTGGCAGCTTACGTAATTCTACGCCTGGCTGCAGTGTGGACTATGGGCGTCTGGGGATTGCACGACGATCTGTTGAAGCGCAGCTGGTGGCTCGTGCCCCTATGGGATGTTTTCGCCTTTGTAATCTGGTTGAACAGCCTCGTTTGGAGCCGTGTTCGTTGGCAAGGTGTTGAGTATCGCGTGTCCGGCGGCCGGCTGATCCCCGTGACGACCCAATCTAGACGTTAACCTGGCACCCAAAGCGAAGGCGAGCCCACCGATCCAGAAGACACTGCCGGAAATTACTCTTAGACCTTTGCACTTTACCTTTTGATTTGCGTCTTCGGGCTTGGAAGTCCTTCTATTCGCCAGCGATCCTTTACCGTTAAACCTTCATTTGCGAATGATCAGGCGCAAAAGCTTGCCATCTTCATCCTCCATTGGCTAGATTAATGAGGGATGGGCGATCCTGCAACTGAATCTTCCGGACTCCGGCTTTTGCGGGGACTCCTGCAACACTATCCGTTCGTCCTGAAGAACTTCAAACACTATTTTCAAAATCTCTATCGTCGCGAAGTCCTTCGCACCGACGTCGTCGCTCCCTACGCCGCAGTGTTCTACACCACCCACAAATGCAACCTGGAGTGCACCTACTGCACGCAGAAGGAACCCGATGTCTTCAGCCAGGAATTATCGACGGAGCTGACCATCAAACTTCTGCGCATCATCCGCCGCGAAACGGATTCGATTCTTTTCACCGGAGGCGAACCCTTGCTTCGCGCCGACGTGGAAGAACTGGTGTTAGCCGCCAAGCGCGACATCAAATTCCGTTCCGTGTTGCTGGTCACCAACGGCACTCTGCTGCACAAGCGCCAAAGGCTGTTCGAAACATTGGACGGCTTGATAGTCAGCCTGGACGCTTTGACCGCGGACAATGAAAACCCCAAATCCAAACCGGGAGTGCTGAGCAGGGTTCTCGACAATCTCGATCTTGCCAAACGGAGTATGCGGCGGCCCGGAGACATCACCATCAGCACGGTGATTGAAGAGTGGAATATTCGGGAGATTGAACGCATCCTGGATTTCTGCGGCGAGCACGGTTTTGTGTTCGCCACTCAGACCGCTCTGCACGAAAAGATGCCCAATTTGCGGCTCAAACAGAACCCGCGCTATCAGGCGCTGGTGGAGAAGATTGTGGAGCGGCGCCGCGAACGCAAGCAGCCCATCAATGGCACGCCCAAGCTGCTGCGGACCGTGCTGGAATTTGGCGATTTCAAATGCTTCCCCACCATGTTTCCACGCGTCTATCCCAACGGAGACGTCTTTTACCCCTGCGAACCTCTCAAGAAGATCGCCGGCAACCTGCTGCAAGAAGGCTCTTTCAAAAAAGTCTTCGCTCGCGGCCGCAAACTCTACGGAGACATTCCCGATTGCCGGGCGATCTGCCACCTCTTTGGCAACGTCGTTTCTTCGTATTACGTCAAGGATTTCTGGGGTTTGGCGGGCGATTCAATACGTTAAGTGACTCGTTTTCAGCCTCTTTTGGCGTTCGCGCGGCGACCGCACTCCAAGCAACTTCGCGCATTTACATCGCCAGCGGCACACCGGTAGTATTAGTCTGGAACTTTATGGAAGGGGGAAACGTAGGAAGAACCAGCAAGGAAAAAGGAGATACCTACCATGGCCACAACCCCCCAACCTCCACGTCCGCCCGCAGAGCCACGGCCGCAACGAAGCAGCCACATTCTCGCCATCGCCCTGTTATTTCTGGCCCTGATTGTCGTGCTGGGGGCGCTCGGCATCTTTATTGGTGTGCGGGTCCTGACTAATGCCGTCCATGTCAACGTGGACCAGGCGGACAGTGGGAAGAAGAACGTATCCATCAAGACCCCCCTGGGCTCCCTGGAGGTCAATCAGGGGGTGAATGAAGCGAGCCTGGGCCTGCCCATCTACCCCGGTTCGACTGCCATCAAGGAAAATGACTCGGCCACCGTGAATCTGGATATCGCCGATGAAGAAAAGCTCCGCGTCCTGACGGGGAAATTCGAAACTCCGGATTCGCTGGATAAAGTCGCTGCCTTCTATCACATTCGACTGGGCGATCAGGTGACAAGCTTCAAGAAAAAAAACGAAGAAGGGAAGACAGTCTTCGAGATCAAGCACGACAAGGAAGATAGGGTGGTGGCGCTGAAGAGCAATGGGGACAAGACACTCATTGAAATGGTCCACGTCTCGGCCGGCCGTCAGGAAGCAAATTGATGTAATCCCAGTCTGGCAGCCCCCAATTCAGTTTTGACGTTTGCGTTTTGAATTTCGGCCTTCTTTTCTTCTTGATCTTGATCCCCTTCCTGCGCATGATGTGCGTTCCTACAGGAGTCGCACATGACCTCGTTTGATATCGATTGGGTTCGTTCACAATTCCCCGCACTGTGGGCGGAAGTAAATGGCCACCCCACCGCGTTCTTCGACGGCCCGGGGGGAACGCAAGTTCCGCAGCGGGTGATTGACGCCGTAAGCTCGTGTCTAACCTCTTCCAATGCCAATATCCACGGGGCGTTTGCCACCAGCCGGCGAGCTGATGAGATCATTACCGCGGCGCACGAGGCGATGGCAAATCTGCTGGGTTGTAACGCAGAGGAGATCGTATTTGGTGCCAACATGACCACACTCACCTTCGCGCTCAGTCGCGCCGTCGGCCGCGAGCTTGCGCCTGGCGATGAAATTGTAGTGACCCGGCTTGACCATGATGCCAACGTTTCACCCTGGACGGCTATGGAAGAACGCGGCTGCGTGGTTCGCTGGGTGGACATTCATCCGGAAGATTGCACGCTGGATTTGGAGGACCTTCGCCGCCAGATTACGCCCCGCACCCGAGTGGTGGCGGTGGGCTATTCCTCCAATGCCGTGGGAACGATCAACGATGTGGAAGAGGTCGTTCGCGTGGCGCATGGCGTAGGCGCCATTGCTTATATCGACGCCGTCCACTATGCGCCGCATGGCCCCATTGATGTGCGGGCGCTCGACTGCGATTTCCTGGTTTGCTCCCCCTACAAATTCTTTGGTCCCCATTCAGGCGTGCTTTATGGAAAGATTGAACACCTCAAGCGCCTGCATGCTTACAAAGTTCGGGCCTCGGCGGACCGCATCCCCGGCCGTTGGGAAACGGGAACCCAAAACCACGAAGCGATGGCTGGAGTCTGCGCCGCCGTGGACTATTTGGCGGAACTCGGGCGGCGGCACGCCCCCGAAGCCCAAGGGAAGAGGGCAAAAATCCTGGCGGCTTACGACGCCATCCGCGCCTACGAGCAAAAGCTGTTTGAGCAACTTGTTCCCGCTGTGCTCAAAATTCCAGGGTTGACCTTTTACGGCATTAAGGAACGGGAGCGATTCCACCAGCGCGTTCCCACCGTGGCGGTACGCATGGCTGGCCGCACACCGCGCGAAATGGCCGCACTCCTCGGGGAGCGCGACATTTTCACGTGGGATGGCAACTACTACGCGCTAAACCTCAGTGAGAGGTTGGGGGTTGAGAAGAAAGGCGGAATGCTGCGCATCGGCCTGGTACATTACAATACCACGGAAGAAATTAACCGGTTGCTCGCCGCCCTGCGCGAAATGGCGCCCCACAGCTAAACCGACTGCTTATTCTTCCCACTCTGCAAGAACGCTCCATAAATGCAAAAAACAGGTAGAATGGCTCCTCGTCCGTTCATCCCGATGGGCTGGACGCAAACGAAGAATTCATCCAATTGAGGAAAACTTCATGACCCAACGTGTAACCTGCGCATTACTCATAGCGTTATCCTATGCTGGCGCACTGGCCCGTGCCGAAGAACACTTTGAAGTAGTTATTGAACATAACGTCCCCGCTAAAATGCGGGATGGAGTGGTGCTGCGGGCGGACATCTACCGGCCCAAGGCCGACGGAAAATTTCCCGTGCTCCTCACTCGCACTCCTTACGACAGACGCGGCGAAGCGGATTTAGGACTGCTGGCTGCCGCGCATGGTTACGTGGTGGTGGCGCAGGATGTGCGCGGCCGCTACACATCCGAAGGCGATTGGTACCCCTTTAAGAACGAATCGCAGGACGGTTACGACACCGTGGAATGGGCTGCTGCGCTGCCCTATTCCAGTGGCAAGGTGGGAATGTACGGGGGTTCCTACGTGGGCGCCACGCAGATGCTGACGGCCATTGCCGCACCTCCACACCTGGCGGGAATCCTTCCGGTAGTCACCGCTTCCAACTACCATGAGAACTGGACCTACCAGGGCGGGGCATTCGAACAGTGGTTTGACCAATCGTGGACAACGGGTCTCGCGGAGAATACCCTTGACCGCCGCATGGGCAGGGATTCCTACGCGACGCGCTGGGACATGGGCCTTCCTCTGGCCGATTATCCCCTGCTGGATCTTGGAACCCCTGCCGGACTGGCCGATTATTACGTGGATTGGCTGGCGCATCCCAACTATGACGACTTTTGGAAAAAGTGGTCGATTGAAGAGCACTACTCGCAGATTCAGGTGCCCGCGCTGCACGTTGCCGCCTGGTACGACCTGTTCCAGGATGGCTCGTTGCGAAATTATATGGGGATCAAGGGCCATGGGGGGAGCGAAGCGGCTCGAAACGGTCAGCGGTTGCTGGTGATCGTGGGTGGCCATGCCGGCGATGGGCCGGTCATTGGCGAGGTTGACTTCGGCAAGGAATCCGCCTTCAGAGAAGACATCCTTATCCTGCGCTGGTATGACTACCTGCTGAAGGGAATTGATAACGGCATGGGCAGCGAGAAGCCGGTGAAACTCTTCGTGATGGGAAAAAATCAGGGGCGTGAAGAGGCGGACTGGCCCCTGGCGCGCGCCCAAAGCACCCGATATTACCTGCACTCACAGGGCAAGGCAAACACACTTAGCGGCACCGGTACCCTCGTCACCAACGCCCCCGCCGCTGAGGCCGCTGACAAATTTACATACGATCCGGCGGACCCCGTGCCAACTCACGGCGGACCCTTGTGCTGTGACGGCAAGCATGAGCCCCCGGGTGCATTTGACCAGCGGCCCGTGGAGAATCGCGACGACGTGTTGGTGTACACAACACCGGTGTTCACAAAAGACACTGAAGTAACGGGCAACATCACGCTGGAAATATATGCAAGCACCTCCGCGGTTGACACGGACTTTACCGGAAAGGTGGTCGACGTCGGCCCGGATGGCTACGCCCGGAATATAACGGAAGGAATTTTGCGCGGCCGCTATCGAGATTGCCATGAAAAGGCCGAGCTCATGAATCCGGGCCAGGTGTACAAGCTCGCGCTCAACCTTTGGTCAACCTCCAATGTTTTCCTGGCGGGTCACAAGTTGCGGCTGGAGGTCTCAAGCAGCAACTTTCCCCGCTTCGACCGTAATTTGAATACGGGCGAGGACCAAGCCCATTCCGTGCGCATCGTAAAGGCCACGAACACGATCTATCACGACGCCAAGCACCCCTCGGCGCTGATCGTCCCGGTGGTTCCGTAGTCAATGTGGCTGGAGGGGGGGTCGGTTTGACACCCCTCCAGCGCGTGCCGATAATGGCCTTTATCCGCGATCTTGTTTTGCCATGATTGATATAGGAGTTTCCACATGACGGAAGTTTATCGCAACTATATTGCCGGCCAGTGGGTGGAATCCAAGTCCGGGAAGACTTTCCCGAACACAAACCCCGCCAACACGACGGAAGTTGTCGGGCACTTCCAGGCGTCCGGGGCGGAAGATGCCCAGGCCGCATGTGACGCGGCGGCAAAAGCGCAATCCGCCTGGAGCGCTACGCCCGCGCCTCGAAGAGGAGAGTACCTCTTTAAGGCGGCGGAGCTGGTGGAGAGCCGTCTGGCAATGATCAGCGAAGAGATGACGCGGGAGGAAGGTAAGACCCTGCCCGAAGCCAAGGGTGAGGTGAAACGTGCCATCAACATTTTGCGCTATTTCGGCGGCGAGGGCGCGCGCCAGTTCAGCTATCAGATTCCTTCTGAGCGCGACAATGTGTTTTGCTACACGCTACGCAAACCGCTGGGAACGGTAGCGCTGATCACTCCTTGGAATTTCCCCATCGCCATCCCCGTTTGGAAGCTGGCGCCTGCTCTCGTTTCCGGTAACACCGTGGTCATCAAGCCGGCGTCACTCGCGCCGCTCAGTTCCTATCGAGTCGTGGAGGCGCTGCACGAGGCGGGAATCCCCCCCGGTGTGCTCAATTACGTGACGGGGGCGGGCGGCGCCGTGGGCAACACGCTGGTTGAACACCGTGCGGTTCGCGCCGTCTCCTTCACCGGGTCATGTCAAGTCGGCAACGCGCTCTATGAAAAAGTGACAAGACGAAAGCTGCGCGTGCAACTGGAAATGGGCGGCAAGAATCCCACGGTGGTTCTTAAAGACGCTGACTTGGATTTCGCCGCCGACGTGTTGGTGAATGGCGCGTTTTTCTCCACCGGCCAGAAATGCACCGCGTGCAGCCGCGCCATCATTGAAAAGCCCATCTATGAACCACTACTGGAAAAGCTAATCGTCAAAACCCAAAAACTGAAAGTCGGCAACGGGCTCGAACCTGGCATCGATATTGGCCCTGCTGTCGACGCGGCGCAACTTGAGACGGATTTGAAATACATTGAAATCGCCAGGAACGAAGGAGCGCTGCTGCTCTGCGGCGGCAATCGGCTGACGGGTGGAATTTACGATCGAGGGTATTTTATCGAGCCCACGCTCTTCACCGGCGTCACCCCGGAAATGCGAATCGCACAGGAGGAAGTCTTTGGGCCGGTGCTGGGCTTGATGGTGGCGAATGATTTTGAGGATGCGATGCGCCTGGCTAACGGCGTGAAGTTCGGTCTCTCGGCCTCCATCGTCTCCCGCGACCTCACACGCGTGCATCAGTTTATCAGCGGCATCGAGGCTGGGCTGATCACCGTCAATCTGCCGACTGCGGGAGTGGAATATCAGCTCCCCTTTGGCGGCACCAAGGAATCAAGCTTCGGCATGCGGGAGCAGGGACCGGCTGCGCTCGACTTTTACACGGAGACTCGGACGGTCTATATGAAGTACGCATGAAGGAAAGTATTCAGTAATCAGATGTCAGTGGGACTTTCTGGAAACGACTGTGAAATCTAAATGCTTTGAACCCATTGCTCGCGCTGACGCTTGCGTGCTCATTCTGGGCTCGCTGCCCGGCAAGTTGTCGCTCGAACGGAACGAGTATTATGCCCAACCGTATAATGCTTTCTGGCGTATCATGGGCGAGCTGGTCGGGGCCTCGCGTGACCTGCCTTACCAGGAGCGGCTTGACGTGCTTAGACAACATCGCATCGCGGTGTGGGAAGTCTGCGCAGCGGGATTTCGCGCCGGAAGTCTCGACTCCGCCATCGAGCTTTCGACCGTCCGCGCAAACAACTTCGGAGCTTTTCTGCGCGCTCATCCTGGCATCAAGTTGATCTGCTTCAATGGCAGGAAGGCCGAAGAGATTTTTCGTCGCAAGGTGCGGCAGGTACCGCGCGCCGTATTCGAGCGGCTTCGCTATGCGTCTCTTCCCTCAACCAGTGCTGCCCACGCCGGCATGCCGTTTGCACAAAAACTTGCGCTCTGGCGAAAGGCCTTAAGTGGAACCGCGGCATTGCGTCCAGTGGGGATTGCCGGTATCGCGAAACCGTCCGCGGAAACAGAAACTCAATCTTTTGCCGTTGGGAGTTGACCATGAAAACGACCCAGCAATTTCTCGCCAAAATCAAATTGCCCTTTGAAGACAACCACGAGTCGAAGCCCAGCTCAAAGCGCTTCAAGGATGGCGGACAGTATCGCGTAGAAATTCCCAGCGTGGAAGGCCCGCGGGTATTTCGCGAGGTACTGGAAGCCGCCAAAGAGTATAAGGTGCCGATTCACCGCGTCAGCCAGGGAAGCGGCGTCATGCTGCTGACGCGCGACGAAATTCGCGAGATGGCAGAGATTGGCCACGACGAAGGAATTGAGGTCTGCCTGTTTGTCGGGCCGCGCTCAACGTTTGATACGGGGGCGCAAACGGCATCCACGGCAGGAAAAGTGATTGGCCTTCAGCATCGCGGCGCGGACCAACTGGTCTACGCCATTGAGGATGTGCGCCGCGCCTGCGACTTGGGGATCCGCAGCATCCTGCCCGCAGACCTGGGACTGATCTTTGTGTTGAACGCCATGAAGCAGAAGGGCGAACTGCCGAAGAACCTGGTGATCAAGAGTTCAGTAACTCTGGCGGTCGCGAATCCCGCCACGGCAAGAATTTTTGAGGATTGCGGCGTTTCCACCATGAACGTGGCCACGGACCTGAGCCCGGCGCAGATGGGCTCCATCCGCCAGGCCGTCGATATTCCCATCGATCTTTACATCGAAGTACCCGACAACTTCGGCGGCTTCGTGCGCTACTACGAGATGCCCAAGATCATCGCGGTGGCAGCGCCGGTCTATTTCAAATTCGGGCTGCGCAACTCGCCGGATATCTATCCCTCTGGGAAGCACCTGGAAGACCTGGCCATCAAAATGGCCCGTGAGCGTGTGCGCCGCGAACGCATTGGACTCGATTTGCTGGAGCAATACGCCCCCGACGCGAAGATGTCGCCGCTCGGGTCGAAAGACCTGGGTATACCTGAATTGGGGTAGTGGACGGTTGAGAGATGCGTGCCTCAGGCGTCTACCAGAAAATCCACTGAAGCACGGCGAAGATTACGAATGAAAGTCCTGCCCAGAATATGGGGCGTTTAACCAGGGGCAGGTGGCCTTCACTGGGGATCTCGGTGCAGCCCCAAACGAGGCCCGACAAATTTTCCAAAGGCTGGGGGCGCGTGCAGAGGCTCACCACCACGGTGACAATAGCCGCGATCACTCCTGACCAGAGCAGCCGGTACATATTCTCCGCCATAGTTTTGGCATGAATCGAGAAGGCAAACCACACAATCGCTGAGGGATGCAGCTTGACGATCAGCCACATCCCAAAAGCTGAGAGCGTACCCACCAGCAATCCCCAAAATCCCCCCGCAGGCGTGGCCCGTTTCCAGATCATCCCGATGATGATCGTACAGAAAATGGGCGTCATGAAAAAGCTGAAGACCACTTGGGCGTAATCCATGATACTGGCGAACTGCATCACCAGGTAAGCCGTGCCGATGCTGATCACCACTCCCAGAATTGTGCACCAGCGGCCCATGGAGACGTAGTGGGCGTCGGGGGCGGACTTGCGAAAGAACGGGCGATAAAGATCGTACGTCCACACGGTGGCGAACGCGCTGACGTTGCCCGCCATGCCTGACATAAAACCGGCGATAAGGGCGGTGATTCCAAGCCCCAACAGGCCCGGCCCGCAATAACGCGCCAGCATCAGGGGAAGCACTTCGTTGTAACTGTGCTGGCCGGGACCCGCCATGCTTTCAGGCACCAGCTTGAAGGGCAACAGGCCAAGGGCAAGAAGTCCGGGCAGGATCACGATCAGGGGCACGGCCATTTTAAAGAACGAACCAATGATCGGCGCCAGCTTGGCGGAGCGCAGGTCCCTGGCGGCAATCGCCCTTTGGACGACGAGAAAATCGGTAGTCCAATAACCCAGCGAACCAATCATCAAGCCAAAAACGATGCCGCTCCAATGCACGCCCATCGGGTTGTCCACAAAGTGGGCAGTGGGCCGCCACAGGTGGGTGTAATCGCCTTGGGGAAAGTTGGCATGAATGCGCGCTACGAGCTTCGACCAGCCACCCGCTTCCACCATTCCGAGAATGGGAATTAGCAGCGCGCCCAGCCAGATCAGGAAAAACTGCAGAACTTCATTGAAGATGGCGGAAACCAATCCGCCCAGCGCCACGTAGATGCCCACGGTGAGCGATGAAATCCAGATGCTGACGTGAATGTCCCAGCCCAGCATCACCTTCATCACCACCGCCATTGCGTACATGTTGATGCCGGACATCAGGATGGTCATGCATATGAATGAGAGGGCACCGACCAACCGGGTGGGCTCGCCAAACCGCAGTTGCAGGTAGCCTGGCACGGAGTGGGTTTTGCAGATGTAGTAGAAGGGCATCATAACGATGCCCAGAAAGAGCATGGCGGGAATCGCGCCCCACCAATAGTAGTGCGCGGCAAGAATTCCGTACTGGTAGGTGGCCGCCGCCCATCCCATCAATTCCAGCGCGCCCAGATTGGCGCAAATAAAGCTGAGCCCGGCCACCCAGGCCGTGATGTCACGGCCCGCCATGAAGAAGTCTTCGCCCGTATTGCTGTAACGCTTCAGGTAAACGCCAATGCCCAGCACAACCGCGAAATAGACCGCGATAATCACGAAGTCCACCGTGTGCATGTTCAGAAGGGCTTGGACCGGCGCGCCGTCAAACAGCAAGGCGAGAGGATAGCAGCTAGTCATGGAATGGTCTCCGCTACAGCTTGGAAGGCAAAGCAAGGAGTTTGCAGCCCAGCCTATACCCCCGGGCTCATGGTTCACGAGGTGGGGAAGCCATCATTCGATGGCAACCTCGAAGGCTTTGGGACAGCGCTGGCCGCTGCTTGCATCCAAGCCTTTACAGCCGCCTTTCGGCCCACCCTCAAGATTTTCTGGGCATGTAAGCGTAAACATAAATGCCACCGATTACCGTCAGCAACGCTCCCCACCAGATGGCGGGATGCGTGTTGGCAAGGACGGTGGGCGGCGGGCTGGAAAACTCGTAAATGCCCGTGCAAAAAATGATGATCCCGTAGATCAACAGAATGACCCCGACGAAAAACCAGACGGGAATCATGTGATGCTCGCTAGGCTTTGCCAGATCGATTTCAGGGCGGTCCTGGCCTGTGCCGGCCCCGGAATTAACTTCTTGCGGCTTATCTTCCATACTCACCCCCTACCAAAAGATCCATTGAAGGATCAAAAACAATGCCGCCGAGATCACGGCCCAGAAAATCGGCCGTTTCCACAGCGGCAAGTGGCCCTCGTCAGGCAGTTCCGTGCACCCGTAAACCAGCCCAGTCAACTCTTCCACAGGTTTGGGTTTGGTCACATAGCTGACGGCCACCGTGACGATGACGCAAATCAGCCACGACCACAGGGCGCGGTACATATTCTCAGCCATGTCCTTGGCACCCGTGGAAAGCGCAATGTAAGCCAGCGTGCTGGGATCAAACTTCACCATCAGGAACATGCCGATGGAAGAAAGGCTGCCGGCCAGCAACCCCCAAAAGCCCCCGGCGGGAGTCACGCGTTTCCACATCATGCCGAGCAAAACTGTGCCAAACAGCGGCGCAACGAAGAAGCTGAACAGTGCCTGGACGTAATCCATGATGCTGCCGAAACTCATCACCAGGTATGCTGTGCCGATGGAGATGATGACGCCCAGAATTGTGCACCAGCGGCCCATGCTGAGGTAGTGTTCATCGGAAGCATTCTTGCGAATGAGCGGCCGGTAGATATCGTACGTCCACACCGTGGCGAAGGCGCTGACGTTCCCCGCCATCCCCGACATAAATCCGGCAATGAGCGCCGTGATTCCAAGGCCCAGCAGACCCGGACCACAATAGCGCGCCAGCATCAGCGGCAGAACTTCGTTGTAGCTATGCTGGCCAAGGCCCACCGCGCTTTCTGGAACCAACTTGAAGGGCAGCAGCGCGAGCCCCAGCAGGCCCGGCAGGATCACGATAAAGGGAACGGCCATCTTAAAATAGGAGCCGATGATGGGCGCCATCTTGGCGGCGCGAATGTCCTTGGAGGCAAAGATGCGCTGCACCACAAGGAAATCGGTGTTCCAGTAGCCGAAAGAGATCACAAAACCCAACCCCAGGACAATGCCGGTCCAGTGAATGCCCATGGGGTTGTCGGAAAAGTGACCCAAGCCCCGCCAAAGGTGTGTGTAGTCTCCCTGCGGGTAGTTTTGGTGAATCCGCGCGATCAGACCCTTCCAGCCGCCGGTTTCCACCAAGCCCAGAATGGGAATCAACATCGCGCCCAGCCAGATCAGGAAGAACTGAAGTACCTCGTTGAAGATCGCGCTGAAAAGTCCGCCCAGGGCAACATACACTCCCACCGTGAGGGAAGAAACCCAGATGCTGAAGTGGATGTTCCAGCCCAAAACCACCTTCATCACCAGGGCCATGGCGTACATATTGATGCCAGACATCAGGACGGTCATGAAGGCGAAGGAGACGGCACTGAGGGCACGCGTCGGTTCGCCAAAACGAAGCTTAAGGTAGCCGGGAACGGAATGGGTTTTGGAAATGTAATAGAACGGCATCAGGACGAGGCCGAGAAATAGGATGGCGGGAATGGCGCCGATCCAATACCAGTGGGTGGCCAAAATTCCATACTGGTAGGCTGCCGCGGCCCAGCCCATCAATTCAAGGGCGCCAAGGTTGGCGGAGACAAAGCTCAACCCCGCCACCCAAGCCGTCATCTCACGCCCGGCAAGAAAGAAGTCCTCACCACTCTTGGTGTAGCGCTGCAGGTAGAAGCCAATGCCCAGCACCATGGCGAAATAGATAGCGATGATGGCAATGTCCACCGGACTTAGCAGAATCAGGCGCTTGGCGACCTGGGTGATACCCGGGGCGTCGAACCACAGCATGAGTAAAGGAAATGAGAAGAACAAATGCATAAGAAGTCCTTTCAACAGGGGCGAGTGACAAGTGGCCAATGACAAGCCAGAGGCTTGCTCCACAACAAATTCAAATTGCTAAAGGCTTTGCCTGATTGCTCGGCACTTGTCACTTGGCACTGCTTTTCTTTCCTTGCTGGCCATACCATGTGTGGTATCGATCCCACCACTTCTTTACTTCTTCCGGAGGCAGCGATTTGGGTTTGCCCAGTAGCAACGCCAGGTGGACGGTCTTGGAGACGTCTTCAAGCATCACCGCCGCCTTCAACGCCGCGCGTGGTGTGGGTCCCCAGGCAAACGTTCCGTGATTGCCCATGATAATTGCCGGCGCTTTGTTCTTATATTTCAGAATCGCCTGGCCAATGTGGTCGACCTGATTATCCACGTAAGGGGCGCAGGGAATTTCGTCGCCGAATTCATCGGCAATCGCCGTAAGGTACGCTGGAATGGGCTTGCCCAGCAGACCCAGGCTGGTGGCGTAATTGGAATGGGTGTGGATGACGCCGCCCACTTCCGGGCAGTGCTTGTAAATATAGAGGTGCTCGGGCAGGTCGACGGAGGGGTTCCATTTGCCTTTCAGCTTTTTCCCATCGAGGTCCGTCATTACCATGTCCGCTGGTTTCATACGGTCATAGTCCATACCGCTGGGTTTGATCAGCACAATGCCGCGCTCGCGGTCGATGCCGCTGGCATTGCCGCTGTGCATGGTCACGAGGCCGCTGCGATAGACCCCAATGTTGGCTTCGAAAACGTCGCGCCGGAGTTGTTCAAGAGTCGGCAAGAGATTTTATCCTTGGTTCGCAAAATTGGTGATTAGCGATTGGTGATTTGTGATTGTTCGGCGAATCGTAGTGATTTTACAGGCGAGCTGAAAGACTTGCCAATCACAAATCACCAATCTCAAATCACCAATTTCGAGCTATTTTGAATTTTCCCTTCGCAGAACCTTCAGCCGCTTCATCACGTCGTTTCCGCCGCGGCCGAAGTACTCGTGCAAGGCATGATATTCCGCGTAGAGCTTATCGTAGATGGCGTGCGCCTTGGCACTGGGCTTGAACTTCAGATTCTGCACCCGCGCCATCTTCTTTGCCGCGTCAGTGATGGAATCGTATCCACCGGCCGCTGCGCCCGCCGCCACGGCTCCGTGCATGGCGGCTCCCAGAGCGGAGCAGGTTTGCAACGGGTCCGCCAATTTGATTTCGCGCCCGGTGACGTCGGCATAAATCTGCATCAGAAGGTGGTTCTTTTCCGGCAAGCCGCCGCACGCGACCAATTCATTCACAGTGACGCCCTTGGATTCGAACGCCTCAACAATGGTGCGAGTGCCGAACGCCGTGGCCTCGATGAGGGCGCGGTATATCTCCTCCGCGCGCGTGGCCAGCGTCAGGCCGACGATCACGCCGGTCAAATCCACATCCACCAAAACGGAGCGGTTGCCGTTCCACCAGTCGAGCGCCACCAGGCCCGACTCACCCGGCTTCAGCGCGGCGGCACGTTTTTCCAGGGCCACCTGAAACGACACCTTGGCCTTGCGCGCTTCCTGATGAATGTAATCCGGCACGCCATGCTCAAAGAACCAGGCAAAGATATCGCCCACGGCGGATTGCCCCGCCTCGAAACCCCACAGGCCGGGAACGATTCCGTCCTCAACCGTGCCGCACATGCCTTCCACCATCTGCTTTTCCGCGCCCATCAGCATGTGGCAGATGGACGTGCCCATGATCATCACCAGCGATCCCGGCTGGGTCACGGTGCATGCGGGCACAGCCACGTGCGCGTCCACATTGCCGATGGCAACAGGTGTACCTTCCTTAAGGCCAGTCTTCTTTGCCCAGTGTGCGGTCAACCCGCCAGCCTTTGCCCCCAGTGGGTAATACTCTTCGCCAACTTTCTCTGCAATCACGTTATCCAGTTTCGGATGCAGTGCCTTGAAGAAATCGTTGGAAGGAAACCCCTGCCCTTTCACCCACATGCCTTTATAACCGGCGGTGCAGGTGTTGCGCTTCTCCTGGCCGGTCAATTGCCATACGATCCAGTCGGCAGCCTCAATGAAGCGGTCCATTGCGTCGTAGACGGCAGGCGCTTCATCCGCCACCTGCGCAAGCTTTGACCAGAACCATTCGGAGGAATACTTGCCGCCATAATTGCGGATGAATTCCTCGTTGCGCTCGCGGCCGATCTCATTGATGCGGTTGGCTTCCGGTTGCGCGGCGTGGTGCTTCCACAGCTTCACATAGGCATGGGGCGTCTTGCGATACTTCGGGATGGCAGAAAGGGGCGTGCCGTCAGCCTTGGTGGGAAGGGGGCTGGAAGCGGTGAAATCCGTTCCGATGCCGATCACGTCCTCGCCCTTGACCTTAGCTTCCTTCAGTGCTTTGGGTACAGCCTTTTCGACCACGTACAAGTAGTCCAGAGGATTCTGTAGCGCCCAATCAGGTTCAAGTTTGGGACCGCCTCCCGGCAGGCGATCGTCAATAACCCCGTCCGGGTAAGGAACCAATGCCGAAGCCAGAAGTTTGCCATCGCGCACACGCACCACGACGGCGCGGCCTGATTCCGTTCCGTAATCAATTCCCACTACAAACTTGTCTTTGTGCATGGAGGCCTCCCTATTATTGTCTGCCACCTCTGCAAAACAGAAGGCTACAGGGCCGACTCGGGTCAGCAAGGTGTCGCTATGGCGATCCAAGCGGCGGGCCACACATCATCTATTAGAGTGTGGCGGAGTGCAAGAAGAAAAAGTGAGATTCGAGAATTCATCGCCGAGTCGCGGTAGACAGTGGAGCTCTTGGATCGAGTCATCCTAGCCTGCCTGGAACAGACCCGTCCTGGGCTTACGCTGAAGGAATTAATTGACGCTGTCGCGAATGCGCTTGGGGATTGGCCGCCGGATCAGCTTGCGGTCACCATGTTTCCCGTCAAAGGCCATCTTGATCGACTGGAAGAGAGAGGCAAGATCCGCGCGGTGCGTGGGGCGCGGCCGGGGAAGTGGGAATTGGCGTGAATTTTCGAGATCGGTGGAACAAATAGGAAGTCGGACGGATTCAGTAAAAAGCTATTTGATTCCTCTCAACCATTCTCTGAATGAAAGTAAACGTGGCAAAGATTCCCGGTCTTTCACCCGATTCGCCGCCTGTTTGCTTCCGACGATGTCATCAATGTTCGCAATCGGAAAGCCATGTTTCTCAACGCGTCGCTTCCAAGCATCGTCGAACCGTTCAATGCCGTCTGGCGCAAAGATCAGGTCCAAGTCGAAAGGGCCGTTGCGGAGCTGAATGAAATCCTTTCCGCGCTCAATTTCCTCTTGATACAAATCAACATCCTGGGTGGTACCTGAATAACCCAGCAGAATTGCCCCTGACTTACCGAAAAAACGGTATTTAACCGCATGAAGGTCTAATACGCGGCCCAGTTCCTGTGCGCTTCTGAATTCGAAAACTGACATTTGTCCACTCATCCCCGGCTGTAGCCCAACCAATAGGGCAAGTTTTCCTCACACCAGTGACGATACTCTTCCATCGAGTCAAACGAACGATATTCGGCATCGTCCAATACGGGCTTATAGGTATGGACGAACGAATTACGCATATGTTGTTCTATTGATCGCTTTGCCGCTGCATCGAAGTCTTCCTAATCGGCATATCGAGTTTCCATGCTCGCCATCGCCTTTCCCCAAGGCTGATTATAGATTACCAGGATATCCTGCGGTCGATTTTTCGGAGCTTGCAATTCAGAGTTTTTTCACCGATTGTATTTTGGCGTGATGCCTCGCAGCCGCTTCCACACTGCGTCGCAGCGATTCAGTACGGATTGATCCAATCTTGGTCCATCGGCAGCCTTCAGGTTTTCCTGGAGCTGCTCCAGGCGCGAGGCTCCGAGAATAATTGAATCGACGGCGGATTGGGTCAGGAGCCACTGGAAGGCCAGTTCCACCAGCGTTTTCCCGGCTTCTGCCGCGATTGCACGCAGCTCCTCCACAGCAGCAAAATCGTCATCAAGCCAGTAGCGATCCTGATACATCTTATTGCCGTCAAAACGCGTTCCGGGAGCCGGTCCGTTATGCCAAGAGTGCTTGCCGGTAAGCAATCCTCCCGCCAGTGGGTTATAAGGAACCACCGCAACGCCGAAGCGCTGGCAGAAGGGAAGATATTCATCCTCGATGCCTCTTGCGATCAAATTGTACATGGGCTGGGAAATGAAATAAGGGTGGTAGCCACGTTTTTCACATATCCACAGGATTTCCGCAACCTGCCACGCGGCATAATTGGAAACGGCGGGGAAGCGCACTTTGCCTGCCCGCACGAGTTCTTCCATGGTTTCCAGCGTTTCCTCGATGGGGGTTTCATAATCGGGCTGATGGAGGTAGTAGAGGTCGACGTAATCGGTTCCAAGGCGCGTGAGACTGGCATCAATGGCCTTGTGCATGGCGGCGCGCGACAGACCTGCTTCGTCGGTCGCGTCCCCCATCTTGCCTCGAACCTTTGAGGCCAGAATAACCTTGTCGCGCCGGCCCTTGAGGGTCTTGCCCACAATCGATTCTGCCACGCCGCGGTTGTAGACGTTGGCGGTGTCGATAAAATTAATTCCCGCGTCAAAACAGCAATCGATAATGCGCTTCGCAGTGGCATCATCAGCTTGTGCGCCAAAGGTCATCGTACCGAATGAGAGGCGGGAAACCCTAATTCCGGTCTTGGGAAGTATGCGAAATTCCATATCTTTCCTCCGAGAGAACGCATCTAAAATTTAGTGCGGAGTTGCGCGGGCAACCAGCTTCAAGGAGATCGATTAATTTAAAATTGTGGAGTAGCACCCTTTTAAATCTCCCAATGCCCCACTATATATTACAATGTCTACTTGCGCTGGGGTGGCCTGTCGGCAGTTGGGGTTAATAGACAACAGGTTGCAGATCGAGCTTTCAGAGAAAGCTCCAGGAGATTTCGAATAATGGATGAACAATTATTGACGAAGCAGCTGCAGGATGAAGGGTTCGACGACGTATACGTTTGGGAAGACGGTCCGAATATGGATTACCCGCCGCATCAGCACCCTAGCGTCTCGGCCCATATCATCCTGACCGGTGAGATGACCGTAACGGTGGATGGGAAGACCACCACTTACAAACCGGGCGAGCGCGTCGATATTCCAGGCAAGACACCTCACTCCGCACACATGGGTCCGGAAGGCTGTAAGTACCTTGTTGGGGAAATGTAGAACCGTGCGCCTGGGAATTGGGAAATACCAGGCAAATCGTTACTGCAAGATATGGGGGAGCTCCGGTGGATGGCGAGATCCCCTACCGGCAAGTTGCTAACCCTTCCGCCAATCCTGCCAATCTTTTTGTACTGCCGCCAACATCTTTTTGGCCGCCTCGTGCACCCAACCGGACTTCCGCTTGGCGAGATCGCGGCGCACATTTTTCACCGTCCGCTTGCTTCCCAGATGGATATTCGCGGTTTCAAAGCCCATGGAGTGGAGCAGGCGCGCCTCATCGCGCTTCTTGGGAATCGAAGCCATCTCAATTCGCGAACAGTGGGGAGCAAGGCGACGCACAATCCACCGGCCGCGCAATTGAACGAAGGGATCGAGGGCTCGCGGGGAGGAAGTAATAATCTCTTCGTAGAAAATCTTCTTTGATCCCTGGCCATCCTTGGCCCAGACGCACGCGGAAGGAAGCAGGGCCTTGGCCTCCCGTGCCACGCGGCCTCCTTCCCAATCCGCCAGCGCCACGAAACGCTCCCGACCCAGGCTTCCCAGGCCGGCCACGCGGTGGGCAACGCGATACACCAGACCCGGCACGGGCAGAAGATCCTCCAGAGCCTTCCTGGCACTCTTGGGAACTTCTCCGCGCACGGAAGGGAGCGCGCTCATCTTCCCCCAAAAATGGACGGGATCCCGCAGTTCACCCGTGGCAGCCTCGCGCAGCCATTTATTTTCCTCTTCCAGGACAAAAGGCTTGCCACCGGCTTCCAAACCCTCCCGATACCCTGCAAGAATGGCTGCGCACGCTTCTTCATGAGCGAGAGCAAGGTGATTGGCCGCAATGGCCATGTGGGCGCTGACCGCCAACCTTACCAGGTCGATGGTGTAAGGCATGGGGTAGGCCTCGTCAAAGTCATTCACTCCCCAAATCAGCCGACCTTCCTTATCGCGCCAGGTACCGAAATTTTCTACATGCAGATCGCCCACAGCCAGCACCTGCGGGGCCCGAATCAGATCCGGGCAAACCTCCGGCCACACCTGCAGCCATCGGTAAAATGTGGCGCGCAGAAATTCAAAGGCATCCGCTGCCATACGTGTGTGCTTCAAGGCCAGGTCGGCGGGAACAATCGTAAGGTTCTTGGCCAGCCACGCCTCATATTTCTTGGTTGCCTTTTGGATGCGCATGGGACCCTACCTTTCCATATTTGAATGAAGCCGCTGGAAGTACTCCTCGACGCGCTGAAGGTCTTCCTCAGTATCCACACCAATCGTGTCGTGGGGAGTTTCCACCACCGCGATATCGATACCATTTTCGAGAAAGCGCAGTTGTTCAAGCTTCTCCAACTTCTCCAGCGGCGACGGCGGGAGATAATGGAAGGTGTTGAGCGCCGCAGCGCTGAAGGCGTAAAACCCCTGGTGTTTATAGTATTGCACCTGACCAGAACCGTCGCGATCAAAAGGAATTCGGGCTCGGGAGAAGTAGAGGGCGCGTCCGGCAAGGTCGGCCACAACCTTCACGACATTCCGGTCCAGCGCGGTCTCCGCATCAATGGCCACTTTAAGGGTCGAAACCTGTGTCGCAGGATCATCTGTAAATGGCCGCAGTAAGCGTTCCAGATGATCCGAAGTGATCATAGGCTCATCGCCCTGGATGTTGACGTAAATAGAGGCGGGTTCCTTTGCCATGACTTCCGCCAGACGATCGGTGCCCGATTTGTGCTCGCGCGAAGTCATCAGGGCAGGGATGCCGTGCTCCCGGCAATAGGATTCGATTTCAGGGGAATCCGTTGCAACAAGCAGATGGTCCAGGCACGCCGCCTGGCGAGCGTTATCGTAGACCCAGGCGATCATGGGGCGTCCGCAAATTGCCCGCAGTGGTTTGCCGGGCAACCGCGTAGATTCCAGCCGGGCCGGTATGACTCCTAGAACTCTATGCATCATAGGGAACCAAAGGCAGGATATGTTAGACATCACCTATTTGCAAGGTCTTGATGGGTTGGGAAAGGGCAACGGCCCCTCGCCGGGATCAGCAACCACCAATTGGCGAGGCTTAGTCCTGCTTCCATCAGACCTGCGACAGTTGTGAAAAATTATATCGTCGGTGCATTTTCCACTGGGAAATTCTTGGCTTTCAAAAAGGCCATATTTGGCGGGTTTTTCAACACTGTTCGAGGTGGCCGGAGGCGCTATTTTAATGGCTTTGGAGTCTTTGCCATTGCCCCCAAATTCGTGGTATATTGGAAGGGTGAAACAGGTCATTTCTGGCAAGCTACTTCGCCCTCTTGGGACTGTCTCAATACTCAAAAAATGGGAAGAGCCCGTGCACGGTTAGTAATGATTGGGGCCCCCTTACGACGCCGGTCCCTGCAAGCTTGCAGATGGGGTTAGTCTCGAATCAAGTGTGCTCCTGCCTGATGGGGCCAGCAGATAGTTTTCCCTTTGAAACCACCATGAACGCATGGCAAGAAATCCTGGGTTATATAAAAACGAAGGTGAATACCCAGAGCTATCAAACCTGGCTTCGCCCTACTCGCTTCAGCCACATCAATCAGGAAGAATTGGTGGTGCGGGTTCCCAACCGCGAGTTTCAGGACTGGATCCAAGAACACTACAGCACTTTGATCAATGATGCGATTGCCCAACTTCCCCTGCGTCTCAACAAGGTTCAATATGTTGTTGAGGAAGACTCGGAAAAGAAGCCGATCGAGTCAAGTGAAGGCAAAGCTTTTCAAGCTAAGTTGGATTTTGAGTCGGTCGACCATCAGTTGAATCCACGCTACACCTTTGACACATTTGTGGTGGGCAACTGCAATCAATTCGCCCACGCGGCCGCGCAAGCCGTGGCGGAAACTCCTGCGAAGGCTTACAACCCACTTTTCCTTTATGGCGGTGTGGGACTGGGAAAAACCCATCTGATGCAGGCCGTGGGCCACACCATCAAGGGCAAGTGGAAGGAGAAGAGGCTGGCTTACGTCTCCTCTGAAAATTTTACCAACGAGGTCATCAATTCCCTCCGCTACGATCGCATGGTTTCGTTCCGCGACAAATACCGGAACGTTGACATTCTGCTGATGGATGACATCCAGTTCATTGCGGGAAAAGAACGGACGCAGGAAGAGTTCTTCCACACCTTCAACACCCTGTATGAAGGCCAGAAGCAGGTGGTGATCTCAAGCGATTGCCCTCCCAAGGAGATTCCGGGATTGGAGGAGCGGTTGCGTTCACGCTTTGCCTGGGGATTGACGGCGGACTTGCAGGCTCCGGACCTTGAGACCAAGCGTGCCATCTTGGCGAAGAAGACCGAGAGTCAGGGATTGACGCTGCCCGATGACGTCAGCGATTTTGTGGCAAGAAAAATAAAGTCCAGCATCCGGGATCTTGAAGGCGCCCTGACACGTCTGATCGCTTACTCATCCCTCACGGGGACGCCTATCAGCCTTGCCATGGCGCAACAAGTGTTGAAAAATCTGGTTGACTTGGAAGAGCGTCGGGTTTCAATCGAGAATGTCCAGCGCGCCGTCTGCCGGGAGTTCGGCCTCAGTTTGCCACAACTGAAGGCTAAAGATAACAGCCGGGGAATTTCCTACCCACGGCAGATTGCCATGTTCCTGGCAAAAGAGATGACACCTGCCTCGTTGCCGCAGATTGGCAGGGAGTTTGGCGGGAAGCACCATACCACTGTATTGCATTCCATCAATAAAATTGCGGAATTGCGCGAGAGTGACAGGGATTTAAACAGACTTCTCAACAAGCTACGTGATAGTCTAAATTGAACTTAGTAAGTATTCCAAAATTGACCTAGGTGGAAAGCCTGTGGATGTAGATCGCCGGGGGCGGAATCGAGAAACTTTCCACAATCCCCGGAAAGTCATCAACAGCCGAAATTCCCCTAAGTTGCCCATGCAATGGAATTTCTGGAGTTTTCCACAAAATGCACAGCACTATTACTAAATACTCTTCTGCTAAGAGAGAATTCTTATGGAAATAACTACCAGTAAAAACGATCTTCTTAAGGAACTGACCCTCACGCAAGGTGTAGTAGAAAGAAAGAACACGATCCCCATTCTTTCCAACCTACTTTTCGAAGTTGAGGAGTCCACCCTTCGCATCAGCGCCACGGATCTTGACCTTGGGATTCGTTGCAGTTGCCCTGCTCAGGTCAAGGAGGGCGGGTCGGGGACCATTCCCGCCAAGCGGTTGTTTGAAATTGTCCGCTCCCTGCCTGACGCCGAGGTTCGTTTTAAGCTTCTGGAAAATCACTGGGTTCAGGTCAATTGTGCGCGGTCGTCCTTCAAGCTTGTGGGAATGGCCCGGGATAACTTTCCCGCCCTGCCTGACGTCCCCAAACCGTTGGCATCTCTTCCGGCCAGCGTTTACACCTCGATGATTCAAAAGACCATCTTTGCGATTTCCAATGAGGAATCACGCTACACCCTGAACGGCGCCCTGCTGCTCCTCAAACCGGAGAGCGCCAGTATGGTGGCGACGGATGGCCACCGCCTGGCGATTGTTGAGCGCGACGTTCAGGTGCAGGGACTTAAGAATGAGTTGCGTCTCCTCGTGCCGAAAAAAGCGATGGCGGAACTCATTCGCTTGCTGGCCGAGGTGGAAGACGAAACGCTGGTGGACATCTCCAAGGATGAGAGCCACCTCTTCTTCCAGGTGGGCAGCCGCATTTTGATTTCGCGCATGCTGACTGGACAATTCCCCAACTATGAGGCCGTCCTGCCGCGGGAAAACACCAAGATTGTGGAGATGGAGAAGGATAAGCTGGCGGCTGCGGTTCGCCGCGTGGCTCTTCTGGCCGACGAGCGCTCCCACGCCATTCGCATGCAGGTTGATACCGACAAGGTTGAAGTTTTTTCCTCAAGCGGGGAGTATGGTGAAGCGCACGAAGTGTTGGACGCCACCTACGACAAGGATCCCATGCAGATTGGGTTCAATTATCAGTATCTGCTCGATTTCCTCAGCGTCGTGGGGGATGGTGGAAAAATTCGTTTGGAGTTGAAAGACGAACAGAGCGCCGGGCAGTTGCGTCCGGCAGATCAGGATGCCTACCGGTATCGTTACGTGGTGATGCCGATGCGCATCTGAGAACGGCGGCAAGCTTTAAGCTGGCCTCTTAACGGCCCATGAGCTAAGGCAAGAGAGATTCGTCATCCTGAGACTACCTTACCCTTCTCTTTTTAAGTTGCCGCTCCATCGGCCGACAGGGAGGTTTTTTCACTGTCGGCTTTTTTGTGTAGATATGAATTCGTAGAGGCGGATTTACGCCGCCATGGCGGGATGAACCCGCCGCCACAGTGCGCTGAAAAGTATCAGCCAGGAGGTTTTCCAGCAACGTGAGCAAGCAGAAGGAAGCTGAAGTGAACGGTGCCCAGGCCTATGATGCCGATAGCATCAAGGTATTGGGCGGTCTGGAAGCGGTTCGGAAGCGGCCGGCCATGTACATTGGCTCCACCGGACTGATGGGATTGCACCACCTGGTCTGGGAAGTGGTCGACAACGCGGTGGACGAAGCCCTGGCAGGTTTCTGCGACACCGTCACCGTGGTCGTCCACGGCGATAACTCGGTTACGGTCACCGATAATGGCCGCGGCATTCCCGTGAGCATGCACAAGGAAGAGGGCCGCTCCGCCGCGGAAGTTGTGATGACCGTCCTCCACGCCGGCGGTAAGTTCGATTCCAAAAGCTATAAGGTTTCGGGCGGGTTGCACGGCGTCGGCGTTTCCGTGGTCAACGCTCTTTCTGAATCTTTGGAGCTTGAAATCTGGCGCGACGGCTATACCTGGGAGCAGTCGTATGAGCGCGGCGCCCCTCTTGCCAACATCAAGCGCGCCGGCAAGACGGAAAAAACCGGCACCAAGATTACTTTCCTGCCTGACCGCGAGATTTTTGAGTCCATCGAGTTCAACTTCGACACGTTGTCCCAACGCCTGCGCGAAATGTCCTTCCTCAACAAGGGATTGACCGTCCGCCTGAAGGATGAGCGCACCAACAAGCAGAGCGAGTTTCATTACAACGGCGGCATCTCCGAATNNCAACATCAACACCGTTGACGGCGGAACACACCTTTCCGGCTTCCGCTCCGCGCTGACGCGGGCCATCAATCAGTTTGGGCAGAACCAGGGCCTGTTTAAGGACGTCAAAGAGAACCTCACGGGTGAGGATGTTCGCGAGGGCCTGGTGGCCGTGGTGAGCGTCAAGGTGCCGCAGCCGCAGTTTGAAGGTCAGACCAAGGGCAAACTGAACAGCGACATCCAAAGCACCATGGCCAGCTTCGTTTACGAGAAGCTGATGGAGAGTTTCGAAAAGAATCCCACCGTCGGCCGCAAGATCTGCGCCAAGGCTGTGGATGCCTCACGCGCCCGCGAGGCCGCGCGCAAAGCCCGCGAGCTCACCCGCCGCAAAGGCGCGCTGGATTCCGGCGGCTTGCCCGGCAAGCTCTCCGACTGCCAGGAGCGCGATCCCGACCGTTGCGAGCTGTTCCTGGTTGAGGGCGACTCCGCCGGCGGCTCCGCNNACAAGATGCTGGGCCACGAGGAAATCCGCGCCCTCATCACCGCGCTTGGAACCGGCATTGGCAAAGACGATTTTGATATCGCCAAGCTCCGCTACGGCAAAGTCATCATCATGACCGACGCGGACGTTGACGGCGCCCACATCCGCACGCTGCTGCTTACTTTCTTCTTTCGCCAGATGCCTCAACTTGTGGAGCGCGGCAATATTTACATCGCTCAACCGCCCCTGTATTTAATCAAGAAGGGAAAGAGCGCCCGCTACATTCGCGACGAAAAGGAATTTCGCCGGGAAGTGTTGCGCCGCGCCACGGAGGATCACGCCGTGGAATTCGGCGGCACCGACAAGAAATTGGAAGGCGGCGAACTCACCAATTTCCTGATGGCATTTGGCGAGTATATCGATTTATACAGCAAGCTGGAGAAACGTATTGGCGATGGCAGGCCGATTGACGCCCTGCTGCGCGCCGAGGTCGCCAAGAAAGCGGAATTGGAAAACAAAGAGAAGCTGGAAAAGGTGGCCAAGGACCTGCGCGCCGAGGGCTTTAAGACCGAAATCAAACTGGATGAAGAGCACAACATCCACTTCCTGGCGTTCCACAGTGAAACCCAGCCGGAGCGCACCCTGGATTGGGACCTGCTCTCCAGCCCTGAATACCGCCGCCTTTACGATCTGCACAAACGCGTGCATGAGTTCGACCGGCCGCCCTTTATCATCACCTCAAACGGTACCAAGCTGACCATTGAGGATCGCAAGGAGCTGGTGGAACACGTCATGTCCGTGGGCAAGAAATCCTTCACCGTCCAGCGCTTCAAGGGACTGGGCGAAATGAACCCCACCCAGTTGTGGGAGACCACCATGGACGCCGAACAGCGCACCATGCTTCAGGTCCGGGTGGAAGACCAGGTGGAAGCCGACTCCATCTTCACCGTCCTCATGGGAGACGTCGTCGAGCCCCGCCGCCAGTTTATTGAAGACAATGCGCTGGATGTGAAGAATTTGGATATCTAATGCCGCGACATTAAATTGTGGAACCGCAATGTTCGCTTGGCTGAATAAGAAAACCATACCACCCGAACCCGGGGATGTGATGAAGCGGGCCCTTGTCCTCAAGTACCTTGTGGTGAAGGCGCTCGCCACTCCCCCGCCAGAATATCTCGCTGAGATGATGAAGAAATGGAGCGAACAGGAGCGCAGGAAGTTTATTCACGATTTTCAAAACCTCTACGCGGCGCAGATTGAGCAGCTTCACAGGATCGGCTTGTGGGATGAGATGGGACAGAGTGAACGTGATTTTATGCAGTCCGCACCCACGGCGGCAACCCAGCAAGCCTTGCTCGAAATCACTTGGCTGGCGGAATCTGCTGTCTGCCTGTTGTGGGCCCTGGGCTATGTTGCGGAATTGCCTCCTTATGACCAGGAAGCGGACCCGAAAGAGATGAATGCGTTGCCTCAACAAACACTCAAACTTCTCGTCGAAAACGCAACACTTCTACCAGCCGACACGATCATGAAACAACGTAACTTTGCCGAACTCTGGCATTGGCGCGCCCGGACGCGGCTACTTCAGGAATCAGGACGGATGCCGAGCGAACTTCCAAAAGGACTAACCATCGGCCAAATAATACAAATGACGGCGGCCAAAGCCGCCGAAAAGGGCGCTTTTGCGGCTCCCATCGGCAACGATTTTCCCGCCTTCCAAAAGCCCTATCGCGAATTGACAGCCGAGGAGTTTTCGCGGGTCACCTCAATAGCGATGGAGCGTCACCGGGCTTTCAATTGGCTTTGCGGCTACGCGCCGGGTAACAAATGGGCTGATACCCCCACTGGTACGTAATCCCCCAAAGGGCGGAGCCACCTTCCAACTTTAGTGTCACAAGTGTATAATAGTGCCACCTTGGTATTGGAGGGACACATGGACCAGCAAACACGAACTCGCGTCGGTGAAAAAGGCCGGGTGGTTATTCCCGCCTCGTTCCGGGCGGCCCTGGACATCAAGGTTGGTGATGAGGTTGAGTTGCGAATCGAAGACAATGAACTGCGCGTCTCGACAGTAAAGACCCGCCTGGCGCGCGCCCAGCAGCGCCTCCGGCGATTTATCAAGCCGGGCCGGTTACTGGCGAAGGAATTGATCGCCGAGCGGCGGGAGGCAGCCAGGCATGAGTAAAATCGTACTGGATGCCTCCGCTGTGCTCGCCCTCTTGAACCAGGAACCCGGCTCCCAAAAACTGACCCCAGAACTCTTACGGGAGGCCGTGGCAAGTACCGTGAACTTGGCGGAAGTGCAGGCGAAACTGGTTCGCGAAGGCGGAGATCCCGATGAGGCATGGGAATTGGCATGCGCCCCCATCGCAGCGGCCGAGCCATTCACCAGTGAACAAGCAAAATCCGCCGGAACCCTGGCCACCCAAACCCGCCACCTCGGACTTTCGTTGGGCGACCGCTCATGCCTCGCGCTGGCCATGACGCTGGGCGCGCCCGTTTACACCACCGACAAGGAATGGAAGAATCTCAAATTGGGCATACCCATTCATGTCCTGCCGTAAGCCCCTGTATTCCCACCTCCGCTGTGAAATTAGCAGTGCCGGAGGCACTTTGGACTGCGGCCGCGAAGCTGCCGCTTTAACCCTTTAGACTGAACGCCAAATCTCGCAAGAAAACCTCAAGAGCCTAAACCAAAAGCGACAGCTTCGCGGTCGCAGTCCAAAGCGCTTCGCGCATTTTCATTCATCGGGGCTGATCGCATGGGAATCTGTGGTCAGTTCTTTCCCGCGCCGCGGATATCGGTCTGAATGTCTCTCCGCAAACTAGCCTCCAAATGCGTAAAAAAGCACCGTGACCTGCCGGCAGGAAAGTCCTCATAAAATCGGAATTATTCCCCCTCCGGGCGGAAAATATGTCCCCTTCCAGCTAGGCTCTGGCCGTAAACTTGCGGCGAACTAGCCGAATTACTGCACCGCAGGGTGTAAACACGCACCCCGGAAGGGGCTACGGCTAGGAAGGAGGGGCTAGGTAATGGGGGCTGGAACTGGGTGCCAGGCAAGAATAGTCAGCGCGCGTCCCGAGTCCCCAGCACCCAGACCCTAAAACCTAACCCCTGGCCCCTAATTCCTGCTTTTAGGAGATTCCATGTCACTCGTCAAGAAACCCAACATGACCGAACAGAAACTTGCCGCCAACCGCCTCAACGGAGGTCAATCCCAGGGCCCGGTGACGGAGGAGGGCAAGGAGCGCATAGCCGCCGCGAATACGCGCCATGGCTTCTATGCCCAGGCGCGGCAAACCGCTTTGCTGGGTTTGGGCGAGGACCCGGCCGACTTGGAGGAGTTGCTCGCCGGACTCCTTGAGGAATTCGCGCCCACTGGCGTCTTGCAGAAAAAACTGGTGAATCGTTTGGCGCGGGTGCTCTGGCTTTCTGAGCGCACGGATCGTTCGCTGGAGGGCGACGCTCTGCGCCGTGCCAGGACCGCGGAGATTGGCCGCGATAACCGGATCCACGCGCGAATGATGCGCCTGAAGATGACGGCGGAAACACTGCGCTCGCTCTCCCGCTCCGTGGGGGATTGGCATTACGTCACCTCCCAGGAGGATTTGGAGGTCATGAAGAAGCTCCATCATGATGGCGTGGCGGGTGAAATGGGTGAAATCGCCATGGACCTCTTCTTTCAACTGCAGGAGCCGGGCACGGACGAGGACGGCGTTACCGAAGAAGAGAAGCAAAGAGGCGTCGTCAACAGCATCAGGTCAATTTTCGGGATACGCCCGATCGACGAGCCGGTTGCAATGCTGACCCCGGCGGGAGACCAAATGGTGGTCTACCCGGAGGGCTACAATGAAAGCGAGGGGACCGACGCGGATGACGAGGAAGAGGATTCGGAAATGGACGACCGCTACCCCAAGATTACCCCCGACGAATGGAGAGTGCGGGAGCGGGCTCGCAAGCTCCTGCGCAACATCCTCTCCCGGCAAGTGGAGGTTTGCGAGACGCAGCGCAAGGCCCTGTTGAAGGAGTCTGTGGCAGGCCCCTCAACCTATGAAATTGCTGCGGAAATCGCTCCCAACCATGCGGAGGCCTTGCTGACGCGCCGACTTCAAGATGCCAATATGCGGGAGGTGCGGCGGCTCACGAATATGCTGCTGAAAATGAAGCGCCGCGAGTCCAAATTGGCAGCGTTGCCAGCTGGCGATTCGAGTCTAGGCCGCGATGTATTAGAAAATGAAGGGACTTAGCGGCGAAGTGACATTAAGTTCAAAAATGGATGTATCTGAAAATAAAAACCTTAGCTCTTGACAGCGAATTCAGTAGAAAAAAAGGGGAATTAAAAAATAAAGGGATATCCCACGATATTATTGAAAACAAAGGAAAATCGAAATGACATTTTGACATATCCCACGATATATATCAAAACAAGAGACTTAACTTTATAGGCCACGATGTTGATGAAAATAGAAGTAGTTAGCAACAAACCAAGAAAAATAATTTTCCTGTCGCATAGGGATGAAATGGCGCAAACATAACCCCCATTCGGCCCCAAAATCCGCTAAAATAGAATGTTCGATATTCACGTCGTAGAGCCGCCCTTTAGGGCGGCACACCATAAGTAGCACATGCCGGTCTAAAGCCCGGCCCTACATTCAATAAATTGGGTTGCACAACGAGGAACTGAGTTCATGGGTGATCAAGATTTAATCAAGCCGTCGCGGGAAATTCCCGTCAACATTGAAGAGGAGATGCGCAAGTCGTATCTCGATTACGCCATGAGCGTCATCATTGGCCGCGCCCTTCCCGACGTGCGCGACGGGTTGAAGCCTGTGCATCGCCGCATCCTCTACGCGATGTACAAGGAAGGCAACACCTCCGACAAGCGCTACATCAAGTGCGCCGGCGTCGTCGGCGAAGTCATCAAGAAATATCACCCGCATGGTGACGCGGCGGTTTACGACACCCTGGTGCGCATGGCGCAGGGCTTCAACATGCGCTACACCCTGATCGATGGCCAGGGCAACTTCGGCTCGGTGGATGGCGATCGCGCCGCGGCTTACCGGTACACGGAGTGCCGCCTGGCTCGCGTGGCCGAGGAGATGCTGACCGACATTGAGAAGGACACTGTGGATTTCATCCCCAACTACGATGAATCCACGGAGGAGCCCACGGTTCTTCCCACGCGCATTCCCGGCCTGCTCATCAATGGTTCGGACGGAATCGCCGTCGGCATGGCCACCAAGATTCCCCCGCACAACCTGACGGAGATCATTGAAGCCACCATTCTGCTGCTCAACAAGCCCACGGCATCCCTTGATGAGGTGCTGGCGCTCGTACCCGGCCCCGACTTCCCCACCGGCGCCTACATTTACGGCAAGAGCGGAATCAAAGAAGCCTATCGCACCGGCCGCGGCCAGTTCACCATGCGGGCCAAAGCCGCCATTGAGCGACCCGCCAAGGAAAAAGTCCAGATCGTCATCACTGAGATTCCCTTCCAGGTGAACAAATCCCGCACGATTGAGCGCATTGCCGAACTTGTCCAGGAGAAGAAGATCGAGGGCATCAGCGACATTCGCGATGAATCGGACCGCGACGGCATGCGCATCGTGATTGAAATCAAGCGCGGCGAGCAGCCGGAAGTGATTCTGAATAACCTCTATAAGCACACCCAACTGCAAGAAACCTTCGGCATGATTCTGCTGGCCATCGTTCACGGCCAGCCGCGCACGCTTCCCTTGACGGAGGCGCTACAGCTCTTCATCGATCATCGCGTCGTCGTGGTGCGGCGCCGCACGGAATACGACCTGCGCAAGGCCCAGGACCGCGCCCACATTTTGGAAGGTTTCCTCAAGGCGCTTTCGCAGCTCGACGCCATCATCAAATTGATTCGCGCCTCCAAGACTCCCGCTGAAGCCCGCGCCGGTTTGATCGCCACTTTCGAATTTTCCGACCGTCAGGCGCAGGCCATTCTGGAAATGCAATTGCAACGCCTCACCGCCTTGGAGCGCGACAAGATCCAGGCGGAGTATGACGAGCTGCAAAAAAGGATCGCCGAGTACCAGGAAATTCTGGCCAGCGAAAAGGTTCTGAAAAAGGTCATCGTCAACGAGCTGAAGGAAATCCAGAAGCTTTATGGCGATGCTCGCCGCACGGAGATCATCGAACAGCAGGATGAAATTCGCCTGGAAGACCTCATCACCGTGCAGGACGTCATCATCACCATCTCCCACTCCGGCTACACCAAGCGCACGCCGCTCAGCACCTATCGGCAGCAGGCGCGCGGAGGCAAGGGCCGCCTGGGCATGAAGACGCGCGATGAGGATTTTGTTGAAAACCTCTTCATCGCCTCCACCCACAGCTACATCCTGGTGTTTACCAACACCGGAAAGCTGTACTGGTTGAAGGTGTATGAAATTCCCGATGTCGGCGCCGCCGGCAAGGGCAAGCACATTTTGAACCTGGTCAACCTCTCGAAGGAAGAGAAGGTGGCGGCGGTTCTGGCGGTCAAGGAATTGCCGGAGGATCCGAAGGATATCACCGTGGATGGGGTGACTCTGGCCGAGGAAGGCTACATCACCATGGTTACGCGCCAGGGCATCATCAAGAAGACGCGCCTGGCGGAATTCTCAAATCCGCGTTCCGCCGGGATTATTGCCATGCAGATTGAAGATGGCGATGAGCTGATTGCGGTGAAGCTGACTTCCGGACGCGACAACATCTTCCTCGCCACCCATGAAGGCATGGCCATCCGCTTCCCGGAATCGGACGTGCGCGGCATGGGACGAACCGCTTACGGCGTCTACGCCATGGATCTGGACAAGGGCGACTACATCATCGGCATGGAAATTGTCGGCGACAAGGAACTGATGCTCTCCATCACCGAGAAGGGCTACGGCAAGCGCACCGCCGTTGAGGAATACCGCTTGCAGACGCGCGCGGGCAAGGGCGTAATCAACGTCAAGACCACGGAGCGCAACGGCAAAGTGGTAAACGTGCTGAGCGTCACGGAAGAGTCGGAAGTGATGATCATTTCGCAGCAGGGCAAGATCACGAGGCTTGATTCCAGCACCATTCGTGAGTGCGGCCGCTCCTCCCAGGGCGTGCGGTTAATCAGCCTGGAAGAGGGCGACCAGGTGGCCGGAGCCGGCCTCATCAAGACTGAGTCTAATGGCGACGCGCCGGAACAGCCGCTGCTGATTCAGTAAGGCAGTGGCGAGTGACAAGTGACGAGTGACGTGTGGCACGTGATGAGTGGCGAGTGATGAGTCACGATTGAAGTGACAAGCGACAAGTGGCAAGCGATGTACGGCAAGCAGGCCCAAGCGTTAGTTTCTTCCCTCTCCCTTGGGGAGAGGGTGGCCGAGGGACGAGGTCGGGTGAGGGGTCTTTTATTGGGCGGTAGTATACGGCGAGAAGTCAGTGAGATCGCATCGTGACTCCGATATTCTCAGTTGGGGATAGAGTTATTATTTCGCCAAATTTCTACTGGGCGAAAGGGGCTGCGGGAACTATTTCTACTCCTCCTCCTGAAGTAACCGCACTGAGTGGCCCTTAGGAAGGCGATCTGACTCGTCAAGAAAACAGCGCGTTAGGTCAGGCAACCGTTTACTGGGTATGGTTTGACGAGCCACAACTGGACGCTGATGGAGACGGTCCGTATCGCGGGGGTTGCATCCATGAGAAGGCCATGACGCTTGTTGCTCGAATTTCAAACTGACCCACTAACCATTTGTCACTGCCCTTGAGACTTACCCTCACTCGCGCTATCCTTTTAGCGGCTGGACTCATCATATTAAAAGCGCGGTAAGCGCGACTGCGGGAGGGTGTTGGTTGCTAGCCACTAACCACTGTTTTTCAATGATGGGCGAACTTGAAACCAAACAACAACGGCTGGAAGAGCAACTCGGCAAGTTGTCCTCTCTGATTGTTGCCTACTCGGGCGGCGTCGATTCCGCTTACCTTGCCTACGCGGCGCACAAAGCCATGGGTGACCGCATGCTGGCCGTTACCGCACTCAGCGCCAGCTATTCCGCACGCGACCGCGAAGAAGCGGAGAAGTGCGTTGCTCACGGCCACTTTCGCCATGAGTTTATTGCCACCGATGAGCTCTCGAATCCGGCCTATCGCGCCAACAATGCTGACCGCTGTTACTACTGCAAGGATGAGCTTTTCGATCAGCTTGATCGTCTGGCCGGCGAGCGCGGCATCGCCGCGGTGGCGTATGGCATCAACAAGGATGACCTGGGCGATTGGCGCCCCGGCCAGCAAGCGGCGCGCGAACACAAGGTCCTGACGCCGCTGTTGGATGCAGGCATGACCAAGGCTGACATTCGCGAACTCTCGCGCCAGGTCGATCTGCCTGTGTGGGACCGCCCCGCCTCCGCCTGCCTCTCATCCCGTATCGCGTATGGAATTGAAGTCACGCCGGAGCGCCTGGCTATCGTCGAAAAAGGTGAAGATGCCGTGCGCGCACTCGGCTTCCGCCAGTTCCGCGTTCGCTACCATGATGAACTGGTACGCATTGAAATTTCGCTGGATGAATTGCCCCGCGCCCTTGACCCCGCCATGACCCGCAAGTTCGTCGAGATTTTCAAAGCCCTCGGCTTCAAATTCGTCACCCTTGACCTGGAAGGCTTCCGTTCAGGATCAATGAATTCTGTTTTGGTTAATATTAAGAAATAGAATAGTTTGAGAATTCTTTCGCCACACGAATCGTGTTGGTATGGATTTCGATGGTGTCTTCCACCTGGCGTGAATAGCCGCCGGCAAGCGTGACGGCCACTGGAATATTTCTAGCGCGCGCCTTTTCAAAAACCACGCGGTCGCGCCTCTCCAATCCTTCGATTGAAAGTTTCAGGCCGCCCAGTTGATCGTCTTGATAGGGGTCGGCGCCCGCCACGTAGTAGATCAGGTCAGGTTTGAAATTGCTCAGCGCCTCGTCGATGCCTTTACCCAGCTCGTCACAGTACTCCTCGTCTTCCACGCCATCGCGCAGGTTGATATCGAGCGTGCTGGGCGGCTTGGGGTATGGATAGTTGTTGACCTGGTGAATGGAGAGCGTGTACACGCTGGGATCACCGGCAAAAATGGCGGCTGTTCCGTTGCCGTGGTGAACGTCGCAATCCACCGTCATGGCGAGCTCAATGAGCTTGTCTTTTTGAAGCCGACGAATGCCAATGGCAAAATCGTTGAGCACGCAGAAGCCCTCGCCGTGATCCGGATAGGCATGATGAAATCCTCCCCCGATATTCGCCGCGGTTCCGTCCTCCAGCGCCAGCCGCCCCGCCAAAATCGAGCCTCCCGCGGCCATCCACACAGCGCGCACCAACTCCGGCGAGTAGGGAATTTCCAGGCGCAGAATTTCCAGATAGCTCAGCTTACCGGCCTGCAATTTGCGAATGTAATCGCGCGAGTGGACCAACGCGATGTCATCTTCAGAAGCCGCGCGGGGTTCGACGATATCCTGCGCGTCAACAATCCGGTCGCGCAGCAGCTTCTCTTTGATCAGGCGATATTTGATCGAAGGAAAAACGTGGTTCCCCAGGTTCAGGTCGTATTGGTTGGAGTAAACCAGCTTCAAGTGAAAAGCCCTCTCGCGGAGTATACCTGTTCTTGGGATGACAGTGAAGAAGCGCCACGGAGCGTGATCCGGCTGGTGCTAGTCGAAGTCCGCAGGCAGTGATGGATCATGCAAGTGATCAAACATTCGTGTGATTTCCGCTTCCGTCACGCGCGTCAACGAAAGCGGAGGAAGCTTCCCCAGCGGATAGAAAGCCGCTCCGGCGCTATCCGTTTCCGGTTTGGGATTCTCATCCAGAAGTTCGCATTGAAGGAAGATCTTGTAGGTGTGAAAAAGCTGGGGCGGGTGGTCGCGCAGGTCGCGGTCGTAAACCGCCAGGAGGCGCACCGCTTTGGTACTGTAACCCGTCTCCTCCAGGATCTCCCTCACGGCCACCTGCGACGGCGGTTCGCCCACGTCGGCATAGCCCCCGGGGAGGCTCCAGAGGCCGTCTTCCCGCTCGCACACCATCAGGATTTCATCCGCGCGAAAGACCGCCGCGCGCACGTCGACTTTGGGAGTGGCGTAGCCCTGTTCCTGCTGAAACAGCTCGAGCACTTTGGCGAAATCGGCGTCCGAGTTGGAACTCACGATTTCGGCAGTGATTCTTTGCAGTTGGGTATAGCGGTCGCGGTCGAAAGGGTCGTGAGCGAAGGTCAAACCATTCTGAGCGATGGACTCGAGAGCCTTCGCCCATTGCAGCCATTTGGGATCCAAGCCAAAGCCCCTTTCGCCGCGGGTTATTCCACCGTCACTGATTTCGCGAGATTGCGGGGCTGGTCAACGTCGCAGCCACGCAGCACTCCAATGTGGTACGCCAGCAATTGCAGCGGCACAACTTCCAGGATGGAGGAGAGCAGTTCGTTGGTGTGGGGCAGCACGATAATCTGGTCCGCCATGTCGCTGACCTCGCGATCGCCTTCCGTCACCAGAGCCAGAACCGTGGCGCCGCGCGCCTTGGCTTCCTTGATGTTGGCGATGGTGCGCTCGTAGCGCGCCCTCGAGTCTTCCGCGTTCCAATCGCAGGTAGCAATCACCACGACGGGCATTCCATCGGCGATCAACGCGATGGGCCCGTGCTTCATCTCTCCCGCCGGGCAAGCCTCCGCGTGGATGTAGGAAAACTTCTTCATCTTCAGCGCGCCTTCCAGAGCTACTGGAAAGTGCACTCCGCGGCCGAGAAAGAGAAAATCCGACGAGCGGTAGAAGTGCCGCGCAAAATCCTCAAACTCATCGTCCTTCTGCAAGACGCTTTCTAGCTGCCTGGGCAGTGCCGTCAAATCGGCCAGAAGCTTCCTGGCCGCGTCTACGGGCAATTGGCCTCGCGTCTGCGCCAGATAAACCGCGAAGAGATAAAGGGCCGTCAATTGCGCCGAAAAGGTCTTGGTGGAGCCCACGCCGATCTCCGGTCCGGCATGGGTATAGATGGTCCCATGCGCTTCGCGCGGCACCATGCTGCTGAGCACGTTGCAGATGGCCAGCGTCTTGGATTGTTTGGCCTTGGCCTCGCGCAGGCCGGCGATGGTGTCTGCGGTTTCGCCGGACTGGGTGATCAGCAGCGTCAGCGTCTGCGCGTCCACCAGCGGATCGCGATAGCGGAATTCCGAGGCGTAATGCACTTCAACGGGCACGCGCGCCAGGCGCTCAATCATTACTTTTCCCGCCAAGCCCGCATGGCGTGACGTACCCGCGGCGACAATGCGAATCTCCTTAAACGAGCGGAAATCCTCCTCCGTAATTTCCATTTCATCCAGAAAAACCTGGCCCGACTCAGGAGAGATTCTTCCCAGCGCGGTGTCGCGAACGGCGCGTGGCTGCTCATAAATTTCCTTCAGCGTGAAGTGCTTAAAGCCGCCCTTCTCCGCCATGATGGGGTCCCAGGTGATGTGCTGCACGCGGCGCGTTACGGGATGGCCGTCGAAATCAGACAGCGTCACGCCGTTGGGAGTGATCACCGCCACGTCCCCATCGGCCAGAAAGAAGAGGTCGCGCGTGTGGTAGAGGATGGCGGGCACATCCGAAGCCACAAAGTATTCGTCCTTGCCCAGACCGATCACCGCGGGCGGGCCCAGCCGCACGGCCACGATCTTGTTCAGATCTTTGGTGGAGATGATGGCGAGAGCAAACACGCCCACAAGCTGGCGCACGGCCGCGCGCACGGCGTCTTCCAGGCTGGGGGCGGGCCTTCCCTCCTCGCTTGGGGTCAGATGCTTTTCCACCAGATGGGCGATAACTTCCGTGTCCGTCTCGGTGGTGAATTTGTGCCCCTCTGCCTGGAGCTGCTTCTTCAGTTCCTGGTAATTTTCAATGATGCCGTTGTGGACCACGGCCACGGTGTGGTGGCAGTCGGAATGGGGGTGCGCGTTCTCTTCCGTGGGCGCGCCATGCGTGGCCCAGCGCGTGTGCCCAATGCCGTAGGAGCCGTCCACCGGGTCGAGGCGAATCTTCTCTTCCAGGTTGCGCAACTTGCCCGTGGAGCGGCGAACGTCCAGCTTGCCGTCATGCATCACGGCGAGGCCGGCCGAGTCGTAGCCGCGGTATTGCAGCCGTTGCAGGCCTTCCAGCAGCACGGGCACAACCCGTTTGTTCCCGATGTATCCGATAATTCCTGACATGTGCTTTCGCCATGGGCGGAGAATTTCCGCCCCAAACTCAAAACGCCATTCGCTCGCAAGGTGATGAAAGTTTGATTATAGCAGCAGCGTGGCGAAGCGGAATGGATTATGAAGATCCCGCCAGCTTTCCAAAGGGTCTCCACCAGGCTGAGGAATTTTGGAGGAGCGACCTATTCGAGAGCCAACATCGCCACTGCCCAAATCGGAGCCCGATCCCGAGATTTTGATAAGTCCCTTTATTTTCATACATATCGTGGCCTAAAGAATTAAGTCTTTTGTTTTGCTAATCATCGTGGGATCATCCAAATTGCCACTTCGATTTTCCTTTATTTTCAACAACATCGTGGGATCATCCTTAATATTTTATTCCCCTTTTCTTGCCTGCCCGCGCGGTCAAAACGAAGTAAGCGATTTAATTTCAAATACATGCATTATCCGACATTTTGCCTGTTTCACCTCGAAGTGCCTTTGTTTTGATGAATACCGTGGCCTCCACCCGTGTTCTTTCGTCCGCGAGGGTCTGATCCGAGTCCACACAGCCTTGTCCACCGCACAAGGGAGCGCATCAAGTGGCGTCGGCATGAGATCGCGATCAGGGAGCGAATGCCCGCCATCCCACAGACCGATTATGCGAGACTGCCCCCTGCCCAGTCCCGGGCCGGTGGATTTTTGCGCGTTGCGGCGGTTGGCTTCGATCGGTGCGGGAGACATCCTGAGGGGCTTGCACAAAAGCATGGCGGCGCCTGCCTGAACAACCCACCAAGAATACACCAATAGACTAGGGTTGTCAAGAGACAAAGTATCGCGTGTAGCCTCAGGCGGAGGTCATCCTGGATTACGCGCCCTCGAAGCTGAACCGGGAGGAATGGTTTAAGGCCCATAATGCGCACTCTCATGTTATTCTGAGTGCCACAGACTGTTCAGGATTCAGATATGAGCATATTGTTGGACAACCCCGCCATTACCCCTGAAACATTACAAGAGGTCGTTCGCCGCATTCTGGCGGCGGGCTCCCCCTTGAGGATCGTTCTGTTCGGGTCGCAGGCCCGCGGAGAGGCAACGCCGGGCAGTGATCTTGACGTCTTGATTGTCGAGGATTCCGACTTGCCCCGTTATAAACGGGCGCCGCGATACTTGCGCGCGCTGGTGGGCGTTTTTCCGGCCAAGGATGTTGTGGTGTGGACTCCGCAGGAGATCGCAGCCTGGTCCGAAGTGCCGAACGCCTTTGTCACCACTGCCCTGCGTGAGGGCAAAACCCTCTATGCCCGATAAATTCGAACTCGCGCGCGGCTGGTTCCTCAAAGCCGACAGTGACCTGAACACCGCCAGACTTATGGTGGAGGGTAATGGACCATACAACACAGCGTGCTTTCCGCCTGGCCCGTGCTAGGTTCCTCATTTCGCCGTTCTCACGAAGATCAGGTTACTTTCGCCATCTTTTGGGCTGGTGAGGGCCGAAGGTGGATCCGCAATTTCACCTCTAACATGGTCTGCCCAACAGGACCTATCTGAACGATTTCTACGTCTTCCTCTCTAAGCGCGCGGAGGAATGAAAACTCCAATTGCCGGGCAGTTCGGATTTCTTGCGTTCGAACGACCTTTGAAAAGTCGACCAAGTTCCACTTAATCCCCCACTTCCTGTGCGCATCCCTTAGCACCTCAGTCCGTGGTAGATCGGTGCCGGCTGCGTATTTATAGAACGACGCCAGACAAATATTAAGCTCTTTGGCAGCCTTTCTTGCGCCCCCGGCCTCGTTCTTCTTTCTTGAAAACACATCTTTGACCTGCTTCAACAACTGCTCTTCTCCGGGTGTGCGTTTTCCACGACTGTTTTTCAAGAGGGCTCCAGGACACTTCAGATAAGACCATGGTTATTCTATTGAAATAGAAATTCTATTCAAGTATAATATTCAAGTAGAATAAGCCCATATGGCATAGACCCTATGCTGCAACAGACCTTTATCCACATTCCGGGAATTGGCAAGCAGACCGAGATGGAGATGTGGGAGCATGGTATCCACTCTTGGGACGATGCGGACCGGTTCGAGAAGCGATTCGGTGCCGTTGGCGCCCGCCTGCAGCAGAAACTCGACGACTACATCCCGCGTTCGCGCGACGCCGTCAGGCGAAGGGACGCCGCTTTCTTCAGCCGGCTTTCTGAAGTTGGCGAGGCTTGGCGCGTCTATCCCGAATTTGCTGAGGAATGTGTCTACCTGGATATCGAAACGACGGGGCTTTCCTCGGTTTTTGATTCGATAACAATGGTCGGATTATATGACGGGCGAACCTACAGAGCGTTCGTTGAGGGCGATAACCTTCAGGATTTACCTGGCCATTTACAGAAATATTCCGTGGTCATTACCTTTAACGGGGCGGGATTTGACCTGCGGTTCTTGAAGTTGGCATTTCCCGATATTAAGTTTCCTCCAATTCATATTGATTTGCGTTGGGCCACTCGCAGATTGGGCATGCAAGGCGGGCTGAAATCGATTGAGGCAGAGTTAGGCCTTAAACGCGCCGACACAATCGGAGAGCTGGGCGGACATGACGCGACTGTGCTTTGGTCAAAGTACCTTCGCGGGGATCGGGAAGCGCTGGGCCAGCTCATCCAATACAATACGGAAGACGTGGTCAATTTGAAACCGATCATGGAAATCACTTACGACCGGTTATCGAGGGATCGGAGTCCCTTCCTTAGGGATGCAGCCGCACGGGTCATTACAAGTATGGTCGAGCTACCCAAATCAAACAAACGCGCGGTTTTGAGGCGGGCTACTATTCAGTCTGGTTCCACTGACCTGGTTTCACGGCTCTTGCGGCGCTGCCCTCACGTGGAGAAGCTCCCTCGCATTGTCGGCATCGATTTAACGGGTAGCGAGAAGCGGGCGACCGGCTGGGCACTCATGCAAGGTCCGAACGCGACGACCAGGTGCATCAGTACGGATAGCGAATTGATTTCGGAGACGCTGGCAGCGAACCCAGACCTTGTATCCATTGATTCCCCGCTTTCGCTCCCCGAAGCGTATGGGACGCCCGGCGCGCCAATCTACAGGAAGTGCGAACTCGCCCTGAAGAGAATGGGCATTTCGGTGTTTTGGTGCCTCCTTCCGAGCATGGCCATGCTCACCCGGCGCGGAATCAAGTTGGCCACAGAACTCCGGAAAGCCGGATGCAAAGTTATTGAGAGCTACCCGGGTGCGGCGCAGGATATTCTTGGAATACCGCGGAAGAAGGCAAGTCTGGAAGAGCTGAAGCAGGGACTTTTCCGTGCTGGCATTACTGGGGACTTCGTAACCACTAAGGTTACACACGACGAGGTCGATGCTGTCACCTCTGCACTGGTCGGCCTGTTCTATCTCGCGGATGATTACATGGCTCTGGGCACCGCCAGCGAGGACTTCCTGATCGTCCCACGCTCGGCAAAATTCAACTACACCAAGCTGGCCCAGATCATTTCTGCTTCGGGATTGGATGAGGTGTTAAAGAATTCCCCAACTGAGGTAGAATCTTTCCGAGATGCTCAGGAATGCACAGCGACCGCCGGATGATTCTCTCGTGATTGGCATTGCCGGCCGCATCGGCGCGGGTAAGACAACGGCGGGTAAGTACTTAAGCTCAAAGTACGGTTTCCAATACCTTCGTTACAGCCAAGTGCTCTCAGAGTGGTTAGCGGGCGATTCCCAAGATAAGCCACACCTTCAGGAAATCGGTTGGGAGGTGATGGAGAAGGGAATGCAGGCAGATCTTAACCGTCGGCTTATCGGGCAGATCAGGCCCCATACCAATGTCGCGGTCGACGGCCTGAGGCATACCCTCGATTACGAGAGCCTCAAGAACTCATTCCCCTCATCATTCCACTTGTTGTTCATCGAGAGCTCCCCGATAATGCGTTGGGACAGGAAGAAGCAGCAAAGCAGATACGCAACGATTGACGCATTCGAAGCGGCAGATGGCCATCCGGTTGAACGACAGATCGAATCATTCCGAGGCCGTGCCGCAGAGGTTATTCGAAATGAGGGCTCGCTTCAGGAGTTCTACGCTTCTTTAGACGAAGCGATTGCAAGGCTTGGAGTAGGAAGGCGCATATGAGTCTCTGGGTTGTGGTTGGCGGTCAGTACGGCTCTGAAGGCAAAGGGAAGGTCTCCGCCTTTATTACGCTGAAGGAAGACATTGATATCTGTGTTCGCTGTGGCGGACCCAACTCGGGACATAGCTTTGTGGGCGACGACGGAAAGAACCGAGTCCTGCGACAAGTATCCACGGGATACGTAAATCCGCGGACGCGGCTGCTGATCCCCGCTGGCGCATTGCTTGATCCCTTGATTCTGAAAACCGAAATGGAGTCGTTTGGTATTGAGCCCTCACGCGTTGGCGTCGACGAGAAATGTTTCATTATCCAGGAGCAGGACCGGGAAACTGAAAGAGGATTGCGGCTGAGAGAACGGCTCAGCTCTACTCTTTGCGGCGTGGGCGCCGCAGCGTCGCGGAGGATTCTCCGTGGCGACGACGCAAAATTGGCAAGGGATGTGGCTGGTGAATATCCATGGCTGCGGAAACTTCTCACCGATGTAAGCACGGAAATAAATGATGGGCTTGATCAACGTAGAAATGTCTTAATCGAAGGGACACAGGGCTTCGGTCTTTCTCTTTATCATTCGGACCACTATCCCAAAACGACTTCGCGCGATACGAGCGCCGCAGGGTTTCTCAGCGAAGTGGGCGTGAGCCCACGGTTGGTTACTGACATCGTCGTTGTCTTTCGAACCTTTCCAATTCGAGTTGCCGGCGCCCAAGCGGGACCCTTGGGAGATGAGATTACGTGGGAACAAATCCGCGCGGAAAGTGGTTATCCTAGTGACATCACTGAAATGACCACTGTGACTAACAAAGTCCGACGCGTTGGACGGTTTGATTGGGACCTAGCCGAGAAAGCCGTCAAGGTTAACAGACCAACGGTGAGCGATATGTGAAGCGCATCT
>PLSX01000037.1 GCA_003165315.1 Acidobacteriota bacterium | reverse complement strand
GTCGACTGGATGGAACAGGTCAGCGACGAACAGTACTCGGGGTGAGAAAAGGAAAGCGCCCACAGGAGTGCAGCGTCGAGCGCTCAAGTACGAGGCCAGAC
This sequence comes from Acidobacteriota bacterium, assembly GCA_003165315.1. Classification (GTDB taxonomy): domain Bacteria; phylum Acidobacteriota; class Terriglobia; order UBA7540; family UBA7540; genus Bog-366. Next base: position 6,716 of record PLSX01000037.1, on the reverse strand, counting down.
GACCAAAACTGGGGGAAACTATGGAATGGATGAAACATCTGGTTTTCGTTGCGATTGGCATGCCGCTGATTTTGGTGTCGCTCGTGGTCTTGGCCGATCCTCTGCAGCAGCCCGGTTGGAAGCAGATTAGCGCCACTCGGATTTTGGAGAACATCAAGGTTCTCTCCTCGGACGAATACGAGGGGCGCGCGCCCGCATCGAAGGGTGAGGCGCTTGCCACTGCTTACATCGAAGACCAGTTCAAGAAGGTGGGGCTGAAGCCTGGGAATCCTGATGGGACCTATTTTCAGGCCGTGCCGCTGGTGGGTATCAAGGCGGATCCCAGCGCGCAATTGGTGTTTGAAAATGGGGACGGTGGAAAGCGCGAGACGCTGAATTTCGCCGATGACTTTGTGGCGTGGACCAAGCACATGCAGCCGGTCATTGCCGTCAATGCAGACGTGGTGTTTGTTGGCTACGGTGTGGTGGCGCCAGAGTATCAGTGGGATGATTTCAAAGGCGTTGACGTGAAGGGCAAGGTGATCGTGGTTCTTGTCAACGACCCGCCGGTTCCTGACCCGAACGATCCATCCAAACTGGACGAGAAGACTTTTAAGGGCAAGGCAATGACCTACTACGGCCGCTGGACGTATAAGTTTGAAGAGGCGGCGGCGAAGGGTGCTGTGGGCTGCCTGATCGTGCACCAAACCACTCCCGCAGGTTATCCCTGGGGGGTAGTGAGGAGCAGCAATACAGGAGAGCAATTCAGCCTGGTGCGCGCGGACCGCGGGGCGTCGCGATGCGCCGTGGAGGGCTGGATTACCTACGCTAAAGCGAAGGCGCTGTTTGCCCTGGCCGGAAAAGACTTCGACGCTCTGGAGAAGGCCGCCGCCCGCCGCGATTTCCACCCCGTGGACCTGCACGTCAAGGCCTCGCTGGGGTTGCGTAATACCATCCGCACTATCGATTCCAAAAACGTGGTGGGCAAGCTGGAGGGCTCAGACCCAAAGTTGCGCGATCAATATGTGATCTACACCGCGCATTGGGACCACCTGGGGATCGGCCCGGAAGTGAGCGGCGATAAGATCTATCACGGAGCGGTTGACAATGCCTCCGGAGTTGCGGGGCTGGTAGAATTGGCCGATGCCTTTGCCCACCTGCAACCGCCGCCGCGCCGTTCCATTCTGTTCCTCTCCGTAACGGCTGAAGAAAAAGGATTGCTGGGCTCGCAATACTATGCCGAGCACCCACTCTATCCGCTTGCCAATACGTTGGCGGATATAAATATGGACGGATTAAACCTGCTGGGGCGTACCCGGGACATTGAAATCATCGGACTGGGCCAGTCTACACTGGATGACGTGCTGCAAAGCGTGGCGAAGGAGCAGGGAAGAGTGGTGAGGCCCGACGCGGAACCGGAAAAAGGCTTCTACTTCCGCTCCGACCACTTCAATTTTGCCAAGCAGGGAGTGCCCGCGCTTGACCCCGATCCGGGTGTGGATTACATCGGCAAGCCGGCGGGGTGGGGACTCCAGATGCGCGATAAATACACAACGGAGGACTACCACAAGCCCTCGGACAAGATAAAGCCGTACTGGGATTTGAGCGGTACGGTGGAGGACTTGCGCCTAATGGGAGAAGTGGGCTATCGAGTTGCCAATGGCAAAACGTTTCCTGAATGGAAAGCTGGCTCGGAATTTAAGACGAAAAGAGAGAACTTAGGCGGAGCACGTTAGGCAGTAGACGGGAAACGAATATTGTTCTCGTATGCCGGCTACTGACGACCGACAATTGACGACCAGTCTCCAAGGAGTCTGCTATGTCTTCGGATGCTGATGGACTCACTCGCGGAGCCTTTGCTCACTTGCTGCGCGGAGCGATGGCAACAGTGGCAGTTCTGGTGGTGGCGCGCCTGGTGCTGGAAATTATCGGCGTGCCACAGGACCTAACCCGCTACGTTTCAAGCACCGTAGGCCTTTTCCTGGTGTCGATCTATGTTGCGGCGGTGGGTCCGCTGCGCGGCGGATTGCAGAAGTTCTCACAACATGTAATGCCTGCATTGATCCTGGCGGCATGGACGGAAGCTTGGATCATCCTTGCCACCCTAGCCGCTGCCCTCCTGCATCTGACACGGAGCCATTTTGCCAAGGAAAAGGACTTCGGAGATCCAGGTTACCTCCGTTTCCACATTCTTCAGCACACGGTGGCTATTGGCGTGCTATTTGTCGTGGTCCTCTTGATCATGGTGACCGTTCACATCCTCTGGCGTTGGCCGGTGACAGTGGCTCCGGGGGCCGCGCTGGGAGTCTTTGTGATCATCCGATTTTGGACTGAGGCCATGGGGATAGAACCCTGGCGCACGGCAGCCTGGAGTTCCACTATACTACTGCTGTTGAGCGCGTTTTACCTGGGCGGCGTGGGGGCGCGGATTGGATTGACCGAAGCACGGCAACTTCTAGCTCCCTCATTGGTACTGGGATTGGTTTGGCGATTTTGGGTTTACTTGGCAACCGTTTTCGCCGCTTATGTGCCCTTCTTTCAAACCCACTTCTTCAATCGCTCGCGTGGCGATATCCCCATGCGATTGCTGCGGGGGCTGGGGGGAAGCGTTGTTGAAGGCTTCGTTGTTGGGATGCTTGTTTGGGGGATTGCCATTTGGATTGCGTGTGCTACGTATGGGGATGGCAAGATCTTACCATCTGAGGATTAAAACCCGAAGCACAAGCACGCCGCGCAAGCGCCCCGGACTTGTATCCGGGGCGCCATTTTTCGGCGAGCATGTCCTTGAGAATGGGTCCGTAATGGATTGCGCGTCCACTTCGTGCTGGAACCAGTTTTGGACGATTTGACCACCAGCAATCATGGAAAATTGGCTGTCGATAGCAATCATAGCATCCATAAAAATTATCAATAGCATATTTGCCTTGAAAAGCTTGCCACCGCGCCAAAGCATCATGCATACTTTACCCGTTCGCTTGGATTAATCCATTTACAAACTAAGTCCTGCCCGAGCAGCGTGCGGGCCAACCTATAAACATGAGGAGACCATGACAAAATACAAACTCGAGTATATCTGGCTTGACGGCAAGCAACCCGTTCCCGAGTTGCGCGGCAAGACTTTGATCAAGTCATTTGAGAAGCATCCCACTCTTACGGATCTGCCCCTTTGGGGATTTGACGGTAGTTCCACCATGCAGGCCGAGGGCAAGAGTTCAGACTGTATACTTAAACCGGTGGCTCTGTATCCCGATGGCGCCCGCAAAGACGGTTATATCGTACTGAATGAAGTCATGCACCCGGACGGTACTCCGCATCCCAGCAACGCCCGCGCCACGATCTTGCACGACGACGACCTGTGGGTCGGTTTTGAGCAGGAATACTTCCTCTTTAAGGACGGGCGCCCTCTTGGCTTCCCGAAAGATGGCGTTCCCAAGCAGCCCCAAGGCCCGTACTATTGCGGGGTTGGCTACAAATACATGGGCAATTTGGCCCGTCAGATCGTCGATGAACATTTGGATCTCTGCCTGCACGCGGGCATCAACCATGAAGGTATCAACGCTGAAGTGGCGAAGGGCCAGTGGGAATNNTTCCAGATCTTCGCCAAAGGCTCTGCCAAAGCGGCTGACGACCTCTGGACCGCGCGCTATCTGATGGCGCGCCTCTGCGAGAAATACGAAGTGGATCTGGAACTGCACTGCAAACCCATCCGCGGCGACTGGAACGGGTCCGGCATGCACACCAACTTCTCCACAAAGCACATCCGCGAAGTCGGCGGCAAGGCTTACCTGGAGGCCCTCATGGGCGCGTTCAAGGACAACATCGCTGCGCACATCGCGGTGTATGGCCCGGATAACCACCTGCGCTTGACGGGTCTGCACGAAACGCAGGCCATCGATAAGTTCAGCTATGGGCTCTCGGATCGCGGCGCCTCCGTGCGGTTGCCTGTCCATTTCATCAAGAATGGCTACAAAGGCTACCTGGAAGATCGGCGCCCGAACTCAGAGGCTGATCCCTACCAGATCGTCTCGCGCATCCTGAAGACGATTCACACTGTCCCGATTTCCTGATTTAACAATTTGCTCACATTCCCAGCCGAAAATGGCCGAGGATGGACGGGCAAGGTGGATTCGAGAGTTAAGCCGTTCTGATGCGTGGGCGCCGCGTTAATCCGCGGCGCCCAGGCACATTTCAACCCAAAAATGAGAAGGCGGGCACGGCGTCGGGCATCATTGTCGACGTCATTGCGGCTTCGTGGTGTTTGCCGCACTTTGCAGACGCACCATTGCACAGCCTCGCTGCAGCGGCAAAGTCAAAGAGAGTTGATTTTCCGCCTGGGCAATGCGGAGTGGTGCTCCCTGGGGACTGCCGGGATAGAACGCTTCCGCTGCCGTGATCCTGGCGCTAACGCCGCGAATCTTCACCACCACCTCTCGATTGTCCCCTCCGAACGTGACGGGCACGACATATCCCCCGGGAACCTGGAAGAGATTTGCCTTTGCTCCTCCGGATACTTCCACCGCATGCGGCGCGAGCACCCACTTCTTGCCGCGCATCAAGTCAAGCATCGGCCCGTAATCCATATACTGCCTCTCCACCCATTCGCCCGGCCGCACCGAGTGATCGTTTTCAGGGTAAGGCGCCATCGGGTAGACACCCAGATACAGGTTTCTCTGGAAGTATGCATCGGGATCCGGCTTCAAATCGTCTTCCGAGGAGGTCCATCCAATCGCGGGTCTTCGGACCGTAAGGAAGGCATTCAGATTCAATGCCGGACCGATGTTGTCAAATTCGTCGAAGATGCCATCCGCATGAAGGAGAACATCGATGCGCCGCACATGATCGTTACAGTAAACCACCTTACCGGCGCCGTGCATGATGGGCGTGAGCCGGGCGAATAGTTTGTTCCAGGAGATTATCAGTGAGCGCGTTGGGCGTCCCGAAAACCAACTCACGCCGTCGTCGCGTTCTTCGTTGTAGAATCGGATCCAGTCCATGCGGTCAATGCAGATGCCTGAGGACTCGGGGAGCTTTTCCACGTGCCGTCGCGCCTGGTTCACTAGAAAATCGGCATAAGCAGGCTCACCGCAATCCAGCACAATGCCGTCGCCCCAGGTGTAGTAGGGGCCGCCAGGCTTGGTTTTCCCACCATCGAATTTCGCCAGGACTTCAGGCGATATGCCGCTGGACACTCGAAGGATCGCGTCATTTAGACGATTGTAGAGGAAATCGTTCGCGTCTCTCCAGAGGTCCTCGTCGCGAGGGTACCGGCGGGGCGGCGCGGGGTAGCGGATCAGGGCGCCGAATTCCGAAACATTGAAATAATTCAGCACATAGAAGCCTTGGGCACGCATACGGCGCGAATAATCGGCCATCTGCGGGATGCTGGTGCGGCCGTTGGGAGCCTGTTCGGTATCCGGGTCGGCGGCCCGAGGATCGTCGGAAAAACGATTCCACACCCGAGTGTCGTCGACAGGCGGCAGGAACATGCCCGGGTAGGGGAAGTCGTAACTGGCCTTCCAATTGGTGCGGAATGCCATGCGCCGCATCTTGTCGGCGTCCAAATCTTTTTCGTACAGGGAATAGGCGCCCGTGCCGGCGATTTCGTCAGCCAGGGCATTCGTGGCGTTGAAGTATTCGGGGTATGCCCTCGTTTCCCAACGCATGGGGCCGCGCCAGTCGGCTTCGTGGGCGATCAGGTCGAGACTAAATTGCACGGCTTTGCCCGCCGAGAGGCGGTGGAACAAGCGTGAGAACGTCACGTCGCCCCCGGCAGTTGTTTCCAGCGACATGTCCAGCAGGGTGTCGCGCGGCGAGAGCACGACGCTGAAGCCAGCGTCTTTTTCCGGTTCCATGAAAGTCGCCAGCGGGACTGAGAACAAATCACCGCGGCGGGGCACGAACCCAATCAGGGGTTCCTCGTACCGAACAGGTGGAGCACCGTACCAGAGCTTTAGGTCACGTACAGGCATGGCCACCAGGGGATCCCGCCAGCCCTTAACTTGCTGATCGGGATCGGACCAGGTGGTCCAGAATTTGACTCCGGGAGAGACCGGATACCTGAGGTGAGTCCCGATGGGAGTGGTCCACGGGTCATTCCCTGGCGACAATTCGAGTTCCCATCGCACGCTGGTGGGGGTCGGCCGAAAGCGCTCGATGAGTTGGACCTTGTGCTGCGTCGCATCCTGAACCAACTCTCGGCGGAACTCGACACCGCCGCCGGGCAACTCCCTCCGGATGACGGGGCCTTGGACCGTGCAGCCAGCCAGGACAGTGCTGCCACGCACGGAGCGAGTCAGCCGGCGGTCGGACACTTCGATCCCCGTAATCTCCGCATTATCTGAGACGAAGACCGTCAGCGGCCCTGAGCGAATTGCTGTGAGGCCCTTTGCTGCGCCGCCATGGGCGAGTGACCCTAAGAAGATATAGAGAATAACAAGACTTAACTTCTTACGATTCGTGCCAGACACGGAGGTTTCTCCCTTCACACAAAAGATGGGCGGGGCTTGCCAAAAGCACGTGGCAATCCCCCCAAGTGGGCGGGCTTGGAGCTGGGACTCACGGCTGGCCAGCAAGATACACCCAACGCTGGTTGCCGGCAATGCACATTGTTGTGCAACGTTCTAACCTCGGCTGTTACAGTCACGGCCGAAGGTGGATTCGAGGGTTCTGCTGGGGCCAAGAAATCCATGGAAGTCAGCATTCGCTCGGGATAAATGTCCGCCCCGGTGTAAAAGAGC
>PLSX01000003.1 GCA_003165315.1 Acidobacteriota bacterium | reverse complement strand
CATGAAAAGAAAGGTAGTTAGGCGTCAGGGATATAACCGTAGGAAGCGAAGCATGAAAGACCGTTACGAGACGCGAGGAATGGTTCAGGGTATACTATCCGCTATTCAGAAGCCGGAATGGCGTCACCCAAGGCGAGTTCAGCGTGACAATTCAACTGGACACACAAACCCGGCAGCGCGAGTTCCGCAAGGAATTGGGTCTGCGCGATCTGGTGATTGGCCAGATCCTGAACGTCGTTGGCCTGTATTGGGTGGGAGTCGCCGCCCGGCTGGGTCCTGCGCACGTTGCCTTCTGGCTGCTCGGAATTACTTTGTTCTACCTGCCTTCGGCCGCGGTGGTGATCTATCTAAACCGCGCCCATACGTTGGAGGGAGGGCTGTACGAATGGGCCCGGCTGGGGTTCAACGAATTTGCCGGTTTCCTGGTGGGATGGAATCTATGGCTCAACGCGGTGGTCATTCTCTCTTTCGCAGGCATTCAGACCAACACTATGCTGGCTTACATGTTGGGTCCGCGCGCGTCGTGGATGGCCGAAAGCAAGTGGGCGATGGGCGCCGTTACCCTGGTCGTATTGGGCAGCCTGATCGTGATCGCGTTCATCGGACTGGGACTGGGAAAGTGGATTCAGGATCTCGGTGGAGTCCTGATGGGGGTGGTCTTTCTGGCCTTGATCGCGCTGCCGTTTCGCAACCACCTGGCCGGCCGCCACACAGAGTATCCCCCCATTACGCTCTCGCTGCCGGTGATTTCGCTGTTCAGTTTGAACCTGCTCGGCAAGATGAGCTTCGGGGCCTTGGGCGGTTTCGATTCCATGGCCATCTTCGCGGGCGAGTGCCGCGATGCCACCAAGGCCATTGGACGGTCCGTGATGATTGCCGTGCCCATGATCGCCGCCATGTTTATTCTGGGAACCAGTTCGGTGGTGGCGCTGGTTCCCCGGGACAAGATCGACCTCGTCAGCCCCATCTCCCAGGCGCTGACGCTGGGGACGCGGCCCGGGGACCCGGGAGCGGCGCTGATTCCCCTGGCCATTGCGGCGCTCCTGTTCGCCTTCATCGCGGTCATGGCGCTGACGTTCGCCATCACCACTCGATTGCCGCTGGTGGCAGGCTGGGACAAACTGCTCCCGGATTGGTTCGGCCGCCTTCACCCGCGGCGCAAGACGCCTACAAACTCGATACTATTTGTTGGAGTTGTCGCCCTTGCCCTGGCCCTCGCGTGTGTTGCCGGCGCCGGGCAACAAGAAGCGTTCCAATTGTTGCAGAACACGTCTGGCCTTTTCTATGCGCTAGCGTACATGGCTATGTTCGCTCTACCCCTGGTGGGACGGCAAAGGGAGATCCTCAAGCCGCCGCTGTGGCTACAGGCAGCTGCCACTTCCGGATTCGTGATGACTGCGATGTACCTGGTGCTGTCGTTGTTTCCCATCATCGATGTGCCCCACCCGTTGCTGTTCACGGCCAAGGTGGGCGGATTTGTCCTGGCGTGCCAGTTGGCAGCCGCCGGCCTGTACTATACATACCGGCGGAAAAACAAGACGGTTGCGCTCGACACAACTGCTGCCCCCGCGAAGCAGTGATTCTCATCATCCGTCGACAATATCCGTCGACAATGGGCTGAAATTGAAGCGAAATGGAAGTTGCCAAACGTCAGAGAAGATTATGGTAGGCCCGTGGGGACTCGAANNTGAGCTACGGGCCTACACATCTGATTATAAAGACATTAACACAATACCCCCGCGATTGCAAGTGTCCAGGGGGATGCCAGTTGAAGATTGTACCGGGTATATGAAACCTGACAATGCAAATGGCAGCCTAAACCGATGGTTTCATCCCAACCACGGCAAAGCTCTCGTCATGATTTACGAGTGAGGGCGGGGGAGCGACGGAGTGGTCAGGGCTACTATTACAAGGGGCCGCGTTGCGGTTTGATTTGTAACGGGCAGGTGAGCTCCGGATCTTGTGGCGGGGTGGTCGTCAGCTGGCGGATGGACCTGCTTAATTGGTCAGACGAACTTCCTTGAAGTTCCAGCAGACATTGCTTCCCAGCCACCATCGGAGGATTGCAGGTCCCGGAACATGATATGGGCGACAAGCTTCGTCTCATCCCCGTTGAAGATTTCGACATGATTAGGCTTCTTGCCGGGATCCGGCAATTCAAAGACGTACCGCCCCGGCATCAGCATGGTGCCGGAAATTTTCGTGGGCGCTCTAAAGGTAACGCCCATTCGGTTGGGGAATGGTCTCTGCTCCGGTTCCAGCTGATGGCATGGTGTGGTCTGGCGCAGCCAGAGGTCGCTCAAACGCTGTTCCAAAAGATTCATTTCTCTATCTCCTTTCCAATATGTCCGACGAACTTCACAAACCCGTGGCACGACTTGGGGGATTTCCAGCAGTTACTGCATTCACCCAATGCATCGGCATATTTTGGGCCATCCATGAGCCCTAATTTGGGGATTGACATACTTGACTCACCCGTGACCTCCGGGAGTGTAGCGCCGACCTT
>PLSX01000129.1 GCA_003165315.1 Acidobacteriota bacterium | reverse complement strand
TATCCACAGATTACGAAGCTGCTGGCGACATCAACTTATGGTTGCATTGGGGCGCAATTCCGGTTATCATTAGACTTGGCGAAGAGTATGAGTCGCAAATCCCAATAACATCATCAGGAAGCAGACAATCACTGGGCCGAAGTTACTACCTCTGGCCATAGATGAAAGTCCCCTTTAGAAGAGCTAGCATAGCCTTGGATCTGGGGTTCTGCAAGAAGTGAGGATGGACTGTGATGCCAGCCAATGGTCACATTGATCTCCGGCGGTGGGAGCGCGAAGTTGTCGCCATCCCCGTGGGTTTGGTTTTGAATGGTGATAATTCGAAGCCGGAGAATTCTACGGCCAGTATCAACTTTTCCTTGTCCGGCGTGAGTATTCGAACCCGGCTCGCGCTGGTGGCGAAACAGGAGTTGGAGATCGTTATCAACGGTGGCTTTTTCCGGGTGATTCCAGCACGCGTGGTCTGGGCGCGGCAAGAAAATTCCGGTCTATGGACGGTTGCAGGGCTTAAATTCCTGCCTTACGCGATCAGAAAAGCCGCCTAGAGATTGCAATTGCCGTGAATCTGCGGAGTCCATTCAGACGCTGCCCCTGCTCGGTTGTAAATGGCATCAGACAAATCCCCTCAATCATCCATTCATCCCATTTGACTCGATCAAAGAGCAGCTTGAATCGGCTTGAGTTTGGTCTGCATTAATCCGTGTTGATCCGCGGCTCCGACAGCCCTTACAGAGCTTCATTTGCGTGGACTAAACAAGTAAAGGGCGATTCCATCTGGTGGAACCGCCCCTGAATTCCCGCATCGATTTTCCCACTCTCAGGCCGCTGCTACTTTCTCCTCAGAAACTCCGTCTCAAATGCGCTCCAAGCCGCCTTGTCAAGTTCACAGAGGCATCCGGATGCCGGAAGTCCTCCGTCCTGACTAGTGGCGCCCAAGGCAAATTCCGGTGAGATTTGGACGGAGAGGAACTCGCGGAGGCGGTTGAATTCGCTTTCCAACCAGATCATGGCTTTCTCACCAAAGCGCACGTTGGGCGTCACTGCTCCGACCGTCGTGGGGGTAACGCGGCAGATCCATCCCCTGCCGTAGGGATCCGAATTCATCAGGGCGGGTTGATTCTGAAGACGGCTGTTAACCGCCATCACTTTTCCGGTAATGGTGCTAAGAACGGTCAGGCTAAGGCCCTCTTGTTCCAACCGGAAAAGCGGCTGGCCGGCCGATACCTGGTCACCTGGCTTGGGGAGGACGATGCGGCGAATGGCGCCGATGGCGTGAGTGATCAGCGTGTCGGCCCCAATTTCGAGGCCGCCGGTGGGATCAGGCCTGAACCACGTGTGGACATCGGAGAGATGAACGCCATCCGGGACATTCCACAAAACCTCACCGCCAATAACCGCTTCGCTTGCTGTCCGTGCCGTGGAACGCGCCGTTTGCCGCGCGGTCCACTTTTGTACTCCCAAGTCGGTCAAGACCAAGCTTAAGAACATGAATGCTACAAAGATCGCCACCATGATGAGCCTCCAGAGATTTGTGTTACCCGTCCTTGCCAGTTTGCAAGCGGGGGTCTTAGCCGAGCATTTCTTCCACGAACTTATCCCACTGGGATTCAGGAACCAGGCTGAGCATGTCCGCAATGGGATGACCACCGTCTTGCAGGTAAGCCTCTGAACCCGGGCTGACGCGCGTGTGGAGGGCGCTGACGGATTCTTCCATCCAGCGCTGTGCCAAACGTCCGTGCAACAGGTTCTTCATGTTGCTGTCCACCGCCGGGGCCTGCACCGCCACCAGCCATCCCACGCCGTAGGGATCATTAAGGGCAAGGGCAGGATTACGGAGGACTTCAGGATTGATGTCAATCACTTCGCCCTCGATGGGCGAAAGCATCTCAAAGCGATGGGCTCCGCGGCCGATCGTCCAGCCACGCTCACCTTGCCGCAGCCAACGGCCCCGCGCCGGCAAATCGATCTGGTCGATCTGTCCCACCACTTTGGCGGCAAAATCATCCAGTCCGATTCGGACAACCTGGCGTGACTCTTTCGCCGCCCAACTATGACTGGGGTGGTAGGCAAGGTGTGCGGGAGTTTTGAAGCCACCCACGGCGTTCATTGAAGAATAGACCGGCGCTTGCTCGCGAACTCCTGGCGCGGCAGCCTTGGCTTCCATATAGTGCGCCTGCCTCTTCTGTAGATAGAAGTCGCGTGCAATAAAGAAAGCAAACATTAACAGAACCATTGTGATTACCATATGCCACCCCTTGGTGCTTGGCCACCTTGCTGCGAAGCAAAGCACTCGAAACTCACCAATGCTAAAAGCAAGCCGATAGCCAATTACAGATAAATGCAGGATTCTGGTCGGTCTTGCAAGGCATTTAAATTCATGTGTTTAAGAGAGCCTATTGGAATTTCTATCAAGTGGACAAATAGGCGGAGATTGGTACCGTCGTTGCATTTCGCAACGGCCTGTTTCGAAAAGTCCTATTGTTTCTCGCCTAACTCGTTGTGTTTTCTCATGAATGTAGAGCTGTTGAACAACGCAACGATGGCTATTTAGAAATGCAACATGGAGCCCGCATTACCTTCGTTAAACTCTTCCCCCCAAGAAAGATAGAAGGACTTCAGATGGCAAGCCTCGTTAGGAACTCCATGCCCGCCAGCAGATTCGGGGACTTTAATCCCTGTCAAATTCACCGGGATGATGAATCGGAATGGTCTCCACCCTTTCCGACAAGCGGCATACCCCGAACTTCGCTCACGCGAAGCGGCTCATTGACCCCTTTGGATAACCTCAGGGGGTAATTGTGAAGAAAAATCGCTAAGGCTTTCGCCAAGGTATCGGGCTTCCGAGGGGTCAAGAGCATAGAACGAAACTGTATCTTCACCCACGTTGACGTTGTTGGGAATCGTCCATCGGCCCACCCGAATCCATTCCGGCGGCAATCCACCCACGAACCAGGCATCGTAAATTATCGCAATGCGCGCCCCGGTCTGTTTTGAAAGGCGCTCGATGTCGGCCACCTGATATGTATGTTTCCGTTTCGCATCGGCCACTTCGGCGTTGGCCAGTCCCCACAGGTCCAGGCAATGAATGTCGGCAAGGAAATTGACCGCGCCAATGTCATTCAGTGCCACTGTGGAATTCTGATAGTAGCGGTGAACGAACAGCCCCATCTGGTATTGCTGTTCGAAGATGTCGGTGGTGCATTGGGGAAGAAACCAGAGAAGCCGCCCTCCCTTGATTGCGAGAGGGAAAAGAAGCAACAAGCACAGAATACCGTAGGCGAGATTCTTGGGGACGGTCCATGGTTCCCGAGTGAGCAGAGTTTGCCCGCGGGGAAGCACCAGGGGGAGTTGCAGGCCCAGGTAGAGAAATGCCAACACGCACCAGTAGGAATCGTAGCGGAACATGGGGCCGGCTCCTACAAATTCCAGGTGTGCAATCCCTGTCAGGAATATGATTGTTCCCATGATCTGCCGGCTTTCGAACGCTCCGCTGCCTTTTTCGCATGCGATGATATACATGACCAGCAAGGCAGTCAGGAGGACAAGCATGTGCATGGCCTCATGAAGGGTGACATACATGGGATTCAACAGAGAGAGGATGAACCCCGATGGGGAATTCAAATTCGGTAGGGAAGCCTTGAGAAGAAGCGACGTGGGGAGCCAAAACCACCCTTTCGATACCGAAATGATTCCGTAGCAGAGCCAGGGGAGATATCCCAGGGCGCCGAATGCCAGGGTATAAGCCCACCGCCTGAGCAACAGTAGAAATGCGCAGATAGCGATGATCAGGAACATTCCTTCGAATCGCACGCCGGTGACCAGTGGCGCGAGAATCAATAGCCGGATTGAATCCCAGCGGGCAGTGCCGGGCGACTCACCGCTGATCATTCGTGCGGCATAAAAGACAATTAGCATGGAGACAAGTGTTTGGAGGGCCTGCTCCATGCCGGAGACAATGAGCACGGGTAAAGGGACGAGAAGGATGGTGCCCAGAAGCGTCCCGAATCTCGCCGCCGGTGGGGTCCTATAGTAGGAGAGGATGGCATCAGCGCTCGCCAATATGATGACAGTGAGTACCAGGTTCAAAAGGAATGGGGCAAGCTGATTCACTCCCCCCAGGTAATAGGTGAGACTCAAGAGCAATGTCCACAGCGGTGGAGACGAACAAGATGTGAAGCCATAACGGGTAACTCCCCATACCCCATGCTGTGCAAAATTCCGGGCCATCGCCATTCCGATGTATGCGTCGTCAAGCGCATACACCAAATGCCCTTGGTTTTGGGTGATACAGGCGTCCATGATTAGCCAAACCAGGAGGAGAAGTGTAAGGATCGATAAGTATAGCGGCCAGTTGTAGAACAGTGCCTTTTTCAACTACGGCTCCTTGCCTCACGCTAACCGAGGGGACTATACACTAACCGGGCGACACCACGCCAGTTGGCGATGGTACCGTTACTATGATCCCGACGGTTGCGGTCCCATTGGCCAACGCCTACCGGGGGAGGCAAGCTCAATGCTCTCCGGTCTTGATAGCCCCAAGCGGCACTGTTATCCTGCTCCTCATGGCTGAATTCCGCATGATCACACTGTCTGACACCGCCCTGGTCGCAGCCTACGTTATCTTCATTGCCAGCTACCTGGTCTTTGCTTTGGGTAAATTCCCTGGGCTCAAGATTGACCGCCCCGGCGCCGCGATCATCGGCGCCGTTGCCATGGTGGCTTTCCGCATCGTCCCGGCGCGTGAGGCCTTGCATTTCATCGACTTTTCCACAATCGTCCTGCTTTTTTCCATGATGCTGATCGTGGGCAGTTTACATCTGGTGGGATTTTTTGAATGGAGTGTGGAGTTCATCCTGCGCCGACTGAAGCCTGTGCACCTCTTGCCCGCCGTGGTGTTTGCCAGCGGCGTGTTTTCAGCCTTCTTCGTGAATGACATTGTATGTCTGGTGATGGTGCCTTTTGTGCTGGCCATCACAAGGCGGATGAAACTCGGACCACTACCTTATCTATTGGCGGTGGCCACCGGTTCAAACGTGGGCAGCGTGGCGACGATTACGGGGAATCCCCAGAACATGTTGATCGGTTCGTTCTCCGGAATCGCGTACAGTGATTTCTTCTTTCATCTTGGCCCGGTGGCGCTCGTTGGACTCCTTCTCAACTGGGGGGTGTTGCATTGGATCTTCATGCGGGGACGCACCCGGCACGCGTCGACGGAAGCCATCCCTCTGCCGCCGGTGGACCTCTCGCACTTGACCAAGCCTGTGGTCGTGGTGGCAGTGGTCATTGTTGGATTCCTCGTCGGCGTGCCTCCAGCCATGGTGGCGGCGTTGGGAGCGGCGGCCCTGTTGATTACCCGCACCACGGAGCCGCGCAAACTTTACGATGAAGTTGATTGGGGCCTATTGGTCTTTTTTGTGGGTCTCTTCCTGATTGTCGGCGGGGGTGAGAACGCCGGAATTGTGACGCGGCTCCTCGCTTTCGCCCGTCACTGGAACCTTCAAAAACTCGATGTCTTTACCCTCGTCGTGGCCGTATTCAGCAATCTTGTGAGCAACGTTCCAGCCGTAGTGCTGCTGAAGTCATTGGTGCCGGGCTTTGCGGACCCGCACACGGCATGGTTGGCGCTCGCCATGGCCAGCACCCTGGCGGGCAATCTCACCATCACCGGCTCCGTGGCCAACATTATCGTAGTGGAGTCCGCCAAGCCGGATGTTCATATCGGCTTCTGGAACTACATCCGCGCTGGTTTTCCCATTACGCTCCTCACCATTCTGTTCGGATGGGGATGGCTCGCACTCATCCGATGAACATGCCACCCCCGCAAACTGCCATGGTCTTCTTCCTTGCGGGTAACCAAACACATCGTAGCGACCATGCCAAGAACAGCAGGGTAAGGAAAGATGCGCCTAGTTCCCTGCTATTCCTTTCACCTTGATTAATGCCGCGCCGTGTCTGGGCACGGTTGCGGTAAAGTTTTCGGCAAATGTGCCGAGGTCTTTCCGAGCCCAGAGGTCCCGGACGCGTGCCGAATGGCCGGCTCCAATCGTTCCGAACGAAACTGAGATGGCGAGTTCTGACCTGCCGCGGTTGAAAAGGCCCACGGCCTTGCTGCCATCGGCAAGCGGTTTCATCCAGACCTCCAGCGAACCCTCTTGCCACACTCGGTGCCCCTGGATGCCAAGGCGATCCTGATCCACAGAGATCACCTCCGGGTTGGTCAGAATCTCCAGCGTCTCCGTCGTCATCTTGGTCAGATCATTTCCCGCCAGCAGGGGGGCAGCGAGGATACACCACAAGCTCATCTGAGTTCGTTCTTCGTCGTGGTCCATCTTGCCGATACCGATCTGGAGAATGTCCGGATCGTTCCAGTGCCCCGGTCCCGCGAATTTCTCCAATCCATCCTGCTGGAACCCGACAAGCGAGACCTGGTCGTAGTTGCCTCCAAGGTAGTTTGGAATGGCAATGTCATCGGTAGTACGCCACAGATTGGCCCCAACTCCCGGCCCCCAGCGCCAGACAGCTCGCATGCCATACTGGCAGAGGCTGTAAACCATGGGTCGCCCAGTGCGTTGGATGGCATCGTACATCTTCCGGTAGGCCGCCGGCATCTCTTCGGGTTTGTATACTGTGTCCCCGCCGCACCAATCGTATTTGAGGAAGTCCACGCCCCACGCGGCAAAAGTTCGTGCATCCTGGTCCTCGTGTCCAAAACTGCCCTCGTAATCTTCGCAATCCTTCGGCCCGGGTGTGGAATAAAGGCCGAACTTCAAGCCTTTGCTGTGAACGTAGTCGGCCAGGGCCTTCATATCGGGAAAGCGCTTATTGGGGTGAAGGAATCCCTTCTCATCGCGCTTACCCTGCCAGCAACCATCAAGATTCATGTATTCGTAACCGGCCGCCTTCATTCCGGATTTCACCAGGGCGTCGGTGTTTGCTCGCATGATGCGGTCGCTTATTTCCGAGCAGGCGTATTTGAAGCAGTCGTTCCACCCCATGGGCGGCGTTCGGGCGAGCTGGTTGCTTTGGGCGTTTCCAGCGCTGCTCACGGCGCCAAGCATCAATGATGCACACGCCGCTCCATACATCCAGCAAGCAAATGTTCGTGCCATGGAATCACCTCGAATGAATCCCGGCGCTTGGCTCATGTGTGTCACCTGGCTGGCACAATATGTTAACCACAGCGAGGATCCCTGTTTTAAACTTTGAAGCCGACGGCATTATATACCCAGCCGCCTTTGAAACCTTAGGGGGCGCACCTGCATTTTCCGGCAATACTAATCCTTGCAGCGGACTCTATTCCGAGTTAACTTCTCCTCTATTTTTTGGAATTATACGGAGGCGCCATTTTGTCCTTTCTAAATAAACTTTCCACACTATTTTTTGGATTGCAGGCGTTGCTTCTCTGTTCCCTGGCCGCTGCAGCATTCTCCGCCGAAACGAGTCAGCCCGAAGTTGCCCATTTTCCCGCCGATGCCGCGGGCCTGTATCAACGTTCGTCGCAAGTGATCGCTCCTGCGGGAACCGATGCGCTTATTTTAGATGACGAAGAGATGCTGGTCTACGATGGCGATGGACGCGTTGTCCGTTCGCAATATGTGCTCTACAAGGTCCTTACGCAGAAAGGGGCAGAAGAATGGGGCAGTGAATCCTTCAATTGGGAGCCGTGGCACCAGGAGCACCCGACCCTTCGCGCCCGGGTTATTACTCCCGACAACGCCGTGCATCTGCTGGATGAAAAGACCATTACCGATGCGCCCGCAAAGGAGCATGAAGACAATGTCTTCAGTGACCGCCGCGTCGTGAGAGCCCCCCTGCCCGCTGTCGCGCCCGGGTCACTTGTAGAGGTTGAGTACGGAACCCGCGAGACTGCACCCTTCTTCGGTGCCGGTGTGGTGCAACGCTTCTATTTCGGCGGTGCTTCCCCCGTCCATCACACTCGACTTGTGCTGGACGCTCCCAAGTCACTCCCTCTTCGTTACGAAATGCACCTGCTTCCTGACCTGAAGCCGGAGCGAATTGAATCAGCGGATCGTGTGCGGATCACTTTTGACAATGGCCCCATGGACAGCCTTGATGACGCGGACCCTGATTTGCCTGCCAATCTGCCGGCGTTTCCCAGTGTTGTCTTTTCCACGGGAGCCAGCTGGCAGCAGGTGGCCGGGGAATACGGAAAGATTGTGGACCAACAGATTGCGGGAGCAGACCTACATCCTTTAGTCAGCAAACTGACCGCCGGAAAGAAGACACACGATGAGAAAGCAGCGGCAATTCTTCAATACCTGGACCGGGAAGTTCGCTATACGGGAATCGAATTTGGCGAATCAGCCCTGATTCCGCATCCACCCAGTGAAATCCTCTCCCACAAGTATGGTGATTGCAAGGACAAGGCGGCATTGCTGGTGGCAGTGCTGCGGACGGCAAAGGTTCCCGCCTATCTTGCATTACTCCGCGTGGGGGGCAGGGAGGATCTCGCCCCAGGGCTTCCGGGCATGGGCCTTTTCGATCACGCCATCGTCTATGTGCCCGGCAATCCCGAACTCTGGATCGATGCGACCAACCAATATGCCAGGCTGGGCGAAATTCCCAACGTTGACCAGGAACGACGTGCCCTGGTGGTCCGCCCGGAAAGCGCTGAACTGAGGCTCACGCCAGCCAATTCTTCCGCGCGCAACACCGTGGTTGAGAGGAGGGAAATTGTCCTGGCGGAAAACGGTCCGGCCCGGATCATCGAGACCACTGAGCCCCACGGAATTTTTGAGGCTTCCTATCGCCGCGCCTACACGGACAAAGAGAACAAAGCTGCGAAGGACGAACTGACCAATTATGTGAAGACGCAATTCCTGGCGGATAAGCTTGATCGTATCGATCGTTCCGATCCCAATGATCTCTCACAGCAGTTTGTGCTGACTCTTGAGTGCGATCACGCCAGGCGGGGGTCCACCGAATTCACCAATGCGGCTGCTGCGATCCGTTTGGAAGCTCTTTTTAACCCCCTTCCAGCCGAACTTCGAGAGGCTGAAAAGGAAGATGATGCGAAAGCTGAAAAAGGGGGCAGCCACAAGCCCAGGAAGAAGCGCACAGCGGATTATGAGCTGCCGGCAGCGTACGTCACCGAGTGGCACTATACCATTGTGCCTCCGGCAGGTTTCAGTCCCAAGCCGCTTCCCTCCAACACTCAGATTTCTCTCGGCCCCGCCACGCTCACGGAGGAGTTTGCCGCTGATCAGGATGGCGTCGTTCATGCCTCGGTTCGATTTGATACCGTTAAGCGCCACATGACTGCACAGGAAGGCGCAGACCTCCGCAATAAGGTTGTCCAGATCGTGAATGGAGAAGCGATCGTCATCTATTTTGAACCTCTCGGCGAGTCATTGCTCAGCCAGGGAAAGGTGCGCGACGCTTTACAGTCTTATCGCGAATTGATCGCTCTTCACCCACAGTCTGCGGTTTACCATTTGCGGATTGCTGAGGCCCTTCTCGCAGCTGGTTTGGGGGAGGCGGCGCGCGCCGAGGCGCAGGCCGCAATAAAACTGGATCCGAATTCCGCGCTGGCAGAGGAAATTCTTGCCGATATCCTTGAATACGATCTGGTGGGGCGCAAATTCAGGCCCGGCAGTGACTATGCCGGCGCCGAAGCCGCTTTTCGGGCTGCAGAAAAGCTTGATCCGGACGATAAAGCGGTGGTGGCAAACTTGGCGATCCTTCTTGAGTTCAATCGTTTCGGATTACGATACGGCCCGGGAGCCCGATTGAAGGAGGCTGCGGCCGAGTATCGCAAGCTCACTCCCGAAAAGTTGGGCGACCTGGGTGTAAAGAACAATCTGGCTTTCACGCTCTTCTATGCGGGCGCATTCTCTGAGGCGGAACAAAATGCCGAGACTTTAAATCCTCAGCCCATCGCTTTGATTGTCGCCTGCGAAGCCGCCCTGAACGGTTCACAGAGCGGCCTTGCCGAGGCCCGAAAACGGACCGGTGATGATGACCAGTTCCGGGGAATCGCCAAAACGGCGGGCGATATGCTGGTGAATATCCGCAAGTATGTCGTGGGAGCTGATCTGATGGAGGCGGGGGCATCGGGATCGGATGCCTCCGGGACGGTTGCCCTGGCTTCTCTATACCGCAAGACCCAGCTTCACGAGCAAATGCAGTTTCCCGACGATCCGGCTGGTGTGGCGCTGCATTTCGAAGTACTGACGGATGATCCCGATTTGTCATTCGATGCGTTCCGTTCCTTGTGCAGCCGCAATGGCAAGATTGGGTTCGCAACGACAGAGCGGTGGATGGGATACGCCAAAGGCCAAAGGGGTACCCAGAGCAGTAAAGCGCGCCAGGGGGAGTTTTACGATGTCGGCACCGACCTCTCCATGACCCGGGCGCAGCCAAGTATCCAGGGAAACGACGCCACCGGGTACAAGGTTACACTTTGGCCCTCCGCAAGCTATAAGATTGCCTATTACGTGGTTAAGGAGGATGGCCACTACAGAATATTGGCCAGGTCCACGGCACCTTCTGGCTTGGGGCTGGAGGTATTGGACCGGGTTGCCGCCAACAATCTTGCAGGGGCCCGCACCCTTCTTGACTGGTTGCGGAAGGATGAACACCTTGCCGGTGGTGATGATCCGTTGGCGGGTGATCCTTTCCCACGGTTCTGGGCGAGGGGGAAAAATGCGGACGCTTCTGCCATGAAGTGGGCTGCGGCAGCAATCCTTGTGAACTATGAGGAGACAGCGGCGCAGGGCCTGGCGATCCTGGAAGTGGCCGCGAAGGACCCCACCCTCCACGAGGTGGAGAAGACGAACATCCTCGTGGGGTTGCTTAGAGGTTATTGGAGATTGCAAAAGTCAGACATGGTTCTGGCCGTGAGCAGGGAATTGGCCCTACAATTTCCCGAATCCGACGCGGCCTTTAGTGACCAATCGAACAAACTTCGGACACTCGGGCGATTCGATGAAGCTGACAGGCTGGTGGAAGACCGGCTGAAAAGAATTCCTGATGATAACGATGCCTTGTTCTCTCCAAGCTGGAATGCTGCCGCGCGCGGGGACTTCGCCAGGGCGCATGCCATGGGACAGAAACTGATTGATGCTGGATTGGCCCGCCCCGGGGATCTTAACGACATTGCATGGTTCGCGCTCTTTACTGGAAAGGTAGAGCCCTCGGACATTGAGGACGCCCTCAAAGCCACTCAACTGGATGAAAACAACGCTAGCACTCTGCACACTTTAGGTTGCGCCTACGCCGAGGTGGGAAAAACCAAGGAGGCCCGCGAAGTCTTGATCCAGGCCATGGACCTGCTCAATCTCGATGAGCCGGATGACAATTATTGGTATGCTTTCGGCCGCATTGCCGAACAGTATGGTGAGCACGAAGTTGCCCTTGCCGACTACTCAAGGGTATCAAAACCCAAACAAGCACAGGAGATTCCGGATTCAACCTTTGATCTGGCACAAATACGATTGCGGGTTTTGGGCCG
This sequence comes from Acidobacteriota bacterium, assembly GCA_003165315.1. Taxonomy (GTDB): domain Bacteria; phylum Acidobacteriota; class Terriglobia; order UBA7540; family UBA7540; genus Bog-366. The sequence continues at coordinate 967 of PLSX01000129.1, read as the reverse complement.
GGAAAAGTAGATTCAGCGTGGACCTGCATTTCTTCCCGAGCCGCGCCACGAGGGCCAGGGAGAAGGTCGTAGCCTCTTTTCTTCTTGACAAAGGCTAGATATGTGGCTAGAATAGTTGTGGCATTTTTGTTCGGAACGCGATGGCCGTATCAGGTCAGGAATGAAAGCCTACAACATCCGCCAATCGTTGCAACTTATGACCCCCAAAAAAACAAAATCAAGTCCCCTCGGGGAGCCAGTTCCACAAGAAATGTTAAAAATGAAGGTTGAACCGACTACGTGCATGAAAAAAAGAAAGTTAAGGCGTAATGTCGCGCCGAAATGCGGATGTTTCCAGCAAGGTGAAGCTAACTTGCAAAAATCTTCAGACCCAGCGTTGACAATGTGCCTAGGAAAGCGTCTTCACGGAAGATTTTTTGACCTGAACGCCGTAATCTTGACGAGGAAACTGGGCTCGGGCGTAGGCTGGGAGGGCTGAAGGTTGAGGCATAAAGAGTGAAGGCTAAAGGGTGATTCCAGAAGCTTGCAAGTGGGGGAGTATTGGCGCGCTGCTGGTCGATTCATGCCAGGCGCGGGAGATCCTCAATTTTGCGAGGTATCCGTTCTTGTCATTATGTTGATGATAATAGATATACTTAGCGATTTTGGTAATGAATTGAGCAATTCCGTAAATGGTTGAAAGTAAGCAATTTAGTCATTTTCATGGAAGCCGGGCCGGAAAAAGTGCGGAGGGAAAATATGAAGGCCAGTCCCATTATGTTATTGAAAACCCATGTAGAAAAAATACCCGAAAATGGTCATGCCATTATATCTATGAAAATAAAGCACATAGAGTCTTCTTGCCATTATGTTGATGAAAAATAAGGGGGTTGTAGGAAGGGGCTTGGTTGATTTGTTGGGCCGGTCTGTCGAGTCGAGCGGCACCGAAAGAAATTCAAGCTTTGCCTAGAAGCTATTTCAAAACCCT
>PLSX01000184.1:10906-11141 GCA_003165315.1 Acidobacteriota bacterium | reverse complement strand
GCTACCTTGACCACGAAGACCACGGCGAGATGAGCACGGAAGAGATCATGGGCGTGCTCGACCAACTGGCCGAGGCGGGGACGTTCTTCGTCACCTTCAGCGGCGGCGAAGTCTTTATGCGCAAGGACTTCTTCCGCATCCTGGAGTACGCCCGCTCGCTGCTTTTCTGCGTCCGGGTGAAGACCACCGCCTTCATGGTGCGAAAGAAAGAAGCGGACCGTCTGGCCGCGCTGGG
>PLSX01000184.1:0-10871 GCA_003165315.1 Acidobacteriota bacterium | reverse complement strand
GTCCTGATGCGGCAGAATCTTCAGGACTACGCCGGAGTGGTGGCGTTGGCCAAAGAATTGGGCGCCATCTATTCCATCGACCCAACCATCACCCCGATGATGGATGGCGATCGCTCCGTGCTCAATCTGGGAATCGGCCAGAAGGAGTTGCAGCAAGTCTTCCGCACGCCCGAATTGGTTGGCAATGTGGAGGAGTTCTGCGCTACGCCCGGGGCCGTGGGCGACGACATCATGGATGGCCTGCCATGCAGCGCCAGCCACACCTTCTGCTACATCTCCCCCTATGGCGATGTTTTTCCCTGCGTGCAGTTTCCGCTGCCCACCGGCAACGTGCGCCAGCAGAAGTTTCTCGACATCTGGAATTACTCGCCGCAGATGAACGACGTGCGCTCCATCACGGCGCGCGACCTGCCCACCTGCTCAAGCTGCTCGCACGTGGGCACCTGCACCCGCTGCCCCGGACTTGCCTACATGGAAGGCAATATGCGAGGGCCTTCATCGCAGGATTGCGAGAAGTCTTACGCCCGCACCGGAATTCCCTCCGCTAACATGCTGGCCAAGGCCGCCGTGGGGGTGAAATCGCTGGCTGGCGCGGGTCTGGTGCAGATTTCCGGCCTCAAGCAGCAGGCCGCCGCTCCTGAACTTGTCTTGGTAAAATAACACCCACCTCGATCCCCGGTAGGGTCTTGGTTTGATGCTGAGGCGGTGGAATTCATCCTGATCTGATTTGTGACGCTGCCCCCAGCATTCAGCCCTCATCCCATCCCCGAACTCTTAATTGATGGTCTTCAGCCATTTCCGCAACCGGTTGTGGCCGGCTGATAGAAACAGCCGTGCCCACTTTCTGGCGAGGCGCAGAGGCCGCAACAGGAAGTAGAGGAAGTCGAGGGACGGCGGAAGGTTGAATGCCATGCGGTCAGACATCCGGGCGACAAAGAGCATTTCGAAGAACCAACGCAGCTTCTCCGACGGCCGCTTTAGGAGCTTGGCCTGGAAGAGAGGCGCGTTCCACGCCTTTGCGGGGTCAAGCGAATTGGGAAAGAGCGGGACCCCGGCGGGAATCGTGAGGGCGGGGAAGTCGGCAGGAACGGGAGTGCCGAAAAGGCGTGAGCACACCGCCAGCGTTGGACCCACGATGAATTCCAGGTCAAATCGTGCGGCTTTTTCCCTCACCAGCGGCCAATCGATCGGCGCCGAGGCGCAAAGGTCGTTGAGATCGGCAATCCATTTGAGGATCTGCCACTTGTGATAGGCGGCATGGTAGGCCAGGAATATGAATTGCCACTCGGCGGAAAGGCTATACGCCTGGACTCCGTAATAATCCCGCGGCTGGGCTTGAGACCACAAGTCCTGCATGGCTTCGGCATCCTTGGACGAGTGCTGGAGAAGTGTCCAATGAAGCTCCACGAAGTAAGAAAGGCCCCCTCGCTCGGCCAGCAGTGGGCAATCGGCGCTGGTGTGGAACTGATGCCGGGCGAAGAAGTCGTCCGTGAACGGGCTCCTATAACCAGCGGCGAGAATGAGGCTTCGGGCGCGCAGGGCATCGCTGGACGGAACCAGAATATCGATGTCGGAACAGACGCGCATGGCTGGATCGCCATAGAGCGACTCCGCCAGCGTGACGCCCTTCAGGGGAATAACGCGGATTCCGGCCTCGCCAAGGAGCCGGAGCAGGCGCTCCAGTTCGGCGGCGAAGAGCATGTTGCGCACGGCATTCTGCCGGAAATCAGCCGTCAGCCTTGCGCGCACTTCACCGGGTACGCCTTGAAACTCCAGGGTCTTGAGACTGCGATGGATCAAGGGGAGAACCTGATGCTCTTCCGCCTGCCGCCAGAGAGCGTCCCATTGGATTTGACCGACAATGAGTTCCAGCGCCCGCGCCCGCAGGTCAGGGGGAAGCCGGCCGCGTGCCAGCAGCAGACACAATTCATCTTCAGCAAACAGGGCTGGAAGCATGACTCCTCAGAAATGGCTCAGCGTGCCCGTAACCTTCGCCCAACGAATGCCCCAATGGAACGCCAGCAAGCTCAGCGGCAGTCCCACCAGCCCAAACAATCCCAGGATAGCGATTTGGGGCAGCAGTGTGCCCAGCGAGGCATGCTGCAAAAACGCTGCCCGCATTGCCACCAGGGCGTGGGTGATGGGCAGCAGTTGCGCCGCGCCGCGAAGAAACCGGGGGAGGATCCCGACAGGGTAGAATACTCCTCCCAAAAGCCACGAGAGCCCGCCGAACAGCCACAGCAGCGGGTCGCCACGCTTGAAGACCAGTGTGAACGTGGCGGAGAGAATGCCGATGCTGCTGAATGCCAATTCCGAAAGCAGGAAGATCACCAGCACGGCGGGAAGATTGACGTGAGCGAGTGGCAGGCCCAGCAGGACTCCGCCCATCAGGTAAATGAAGGCATCAAACGCCGCCCGCAGCAGGGGATAAAGGGAAGAGAGAAAAATGAAGGCCAGCGGGGATGTGGGCGTGCAAAGGACCATCTTCAGCGTCCCCAGGGGTTGGTCGCCACGGATGGCATGGGAGTAGCATGCAAGCGATGTGGTCATGTAACCATTCACCGCCATGCCCACCAGGATGAAGGCAAAGGGTTCGTACCCCTGCAATGCGGCCTTACCCATCACTCGAGCCAGAAAGTAGTAGGCGCCAACGCCCACCAGCACGTCCACTACCTGGAAGGCGAACGAAAGCTTGTAGCTGAGGTCGGTGTGAAGGTCGCGCTGGAAGAATGCCCAGGCTTTCCAGACTATTGGCATTCTGCCGCTCCTATGGCGTTCTCAAAGGCACTGGCCAAGCTGGTTCCACCACATATGTGTTTAACCTCTTCCAACGTACCGATGGCAACGATCTGCCCACGATGGAGAATGGCCAATCGATCGCATACCTGCTCGGCTTCGGTCAGACTGTGCGTGACCAAAAGCACGGTCTTGCCCAATCGATCGATCAGCAGGGCGCGAATCAGCTTGCGGATTTCCCCCTGCGAGATTGGATCGACACTGCGCGTAGGCTCATCCAACAAGACCAGCCGGGGGTCTTTAAGGAGGGCGCGGGCCAACGCCAGCCGCTGCTTCATTCCATCGGAATAGTGCTGGAACGGGACGTTGCCCTTTGCGCCCAGACCCATTTGCTCCAGTGTCAACCGGATTTTCTCGCTTGCCTCGCGCGGCGGGATGTCATTGAGGACAGCAAAGAACTCCAGGTTCCGGATGGCGCTCAAGCGCGGATAGAAGTTCTCTGAAGCGCTGGAGCAGTAGCTCACGAGCCTTCTCATCTCCGCCGCTTCACTCACCACATCGTGATTGCACACTAAAGCCCGCCCGCTCGTGGGCAGCAGAAGCGTCGCAAGGATTTCCACCAGCGTGGTTTTCCCCGCCCCATTCGGACCCAACAGCCCCAGGACTTCGCCCTCACGAATTTCAAGATTGATGCCCCTCAACACGTCTGGCTTCATGCTGTGCTGGGTTCCGTGTTTGACCAACCGGCGGATGTACTTGCCCAGGGAAAAGGACTTGGTTAGATTTTCAACCGACGCGATCGAGCTAGGCACGTTGATTAGCAACCCATTCTGATAGCGGTGAAGTTTAATCGGACCGCCGACATTTCAATAACCGCACGAATTACATCTTACAACTTTCTGGGCGGCGCGCCATCAGACTTCGGAGCGCGGGATAACCTTCAAGGCTGCAAGCGGGGGATGAGGTCATCCAATTACATGGGGTTCCAGTCACAAAGGACTCAAGTGGATTGATCAATCCAATGACCGCATGTTTGATACCCTGCACGCTTACGCCTGATCCATCAGGCAGATTCTGAGCAGGTATGACGCCATAGGTCGTCGAGAAGCCGACCTCAATCAAAATCCTGAATTCGAGCGTATCACCCAAACGGATTAGACCACATGGTGAATTGACCCCAACCGGCGTGTCAGGAGATATTAACACCAGCTGATTGAGCGAAGATGGCGAAGGATTGGGCACTAAGTCTACCACAGAGATCAGGCTTTTGGATGACCAGTGCGTGGTGAACGAAAGCCCTTGCGAGAGCCATCGGGGCTGGCAAGAAGGCGCATTAAGGAAATTCCGGGCAGGCATTGGCACTGTCCTGCTTGCTGGAGTGGAGAGACCTAAATGAGCAACAAGCTGATCGTGGCGGTTATCAAGTCAATTCTGTTACTCGCCATTGCGAGTGGGACGGCATGGGCGAATGGTGAAATTGCTCCCAGCCGAAGAATCCCGCGGGGGCAACCGGTGCCAATCGTTCAGGGCAACGGCGCCTCGGCCAACCTTTGGCTCAATTGCACGTGGGTGACGTTCTCGTGCACTACGGGCGCCTTTGATGCGATGCTTCAGCTGAATAAGGCAAATTCAACTGTGGAATCTAACATTGCGACAGAAGACGTCAACGCCCTTTTCCAGAATCCCGCAGCCCGTGCAAAGCAGCGCCTCTCATTGATTTCGCCCTTGCCGGGTGGGACCCAAAGGTCTTCGGCGAATGAAAACCGCACGAACTTAATGGCAGTTCACACTGGTGCCTTCTTGAGTGCTGAGGAAATGATGACCTTGAAGACACGCTTGGGAAAAGTGGAAATGGGTGTGTTTGGGAGTCTGCAAGAGTACTCGGGCAAAATGCAAGGAGATGGTTCAGGCGAATTCCCGAAGCTAGGCATTTGGGGATTCCCGACTGTCCGCGGTGTGGACGACGGGCCGGGCGGGTATCGCGGTGGCCTGAGGCGCCACCTAAGGAAGCAGGGCAGCAGACCCAAGACATGGCGGGGGTTGTGATCCTGGTGTTGGCCACTGGGCGAGAAGCAGCCTCCAATTGCACTAGCTCTGACGGACTGTCTTCAAACTGCTGCTGAGAGCCAGAGATTTGGTCTTAGAGTAGTGCTCCGAGACGCCTATTTTCCAGTTCCCAAGGTGTTGAGAAACTCAAGCCCGGAAAAGGTCCACTGGGTGGCTTCATCCTCGCTTGCCCAAACCACGCGAGCAGGGATGGCGTCTGGTAATTCCCCCTTCATTACGACTCCCACTTTTCCCCCCGGAACGAGTATGAGCTTGGTGCGTACCTTTGCGCCGTGCAAGGAAATGTTAACCGTAATAGCTGAATCGTCTACCGTGGATTTGTGGGACTTCAACACAAGGCTGATGGGAATTGTTATAGGCCTGCGCTCCCACCGACGGGGCGTAGGGGTGATATTCGTTTGCATCGGCAGTCCCTCCTCTCTTGGTCAGACTACCTTTTGCTTTTATTGTGTTGATGCCGGGGAGCAGCGCAAAAACCTACTGCCGCCGCTCTCCAGGCACGTTCGATAACCGGCGCTCACCTGAATGTCTGGCCCCTGATAACAAGCGAACATTAGCATGGTGTCATTTCATGGGTCAAGGCCAGTTCCCGGGATACGACAATGCCGTACCTCTAAGGGACCGCATTCAGCAAGTGACCGCGTTCAGCGTACTTGGCGCTGGTCTGAGACATTGCCATGAAATGGCATGCTTGCCGGCGTTCGGTGACGACCCCGAAGCATGAAGGGCATCTCCAAGAGGGCAACATGAAAGCCTGCATGCAATAAGCGTCCCAGGCGTGGTAGAATCCCAGCATAGACATGGCTTGACCACACGGGATGCAGGCTGCCCGACCATCGCTGTAAACTGGAGAGGAAGAAATGCGGATTCTTCATGGAGGACGCGCCGCTTGGTTGCTTCCATTTCTTGTCCTTGCGAGCCCGCTGCTTTTGCCCTTATACGGCGGTGACCATTCGAAGACTGGAAAAGCGGATCTGCCGCCGGAATCTCCTGAAGCCCTCTCCATCATCAAAACCATAATCGCCACAGAGAAGCAATACGATACGCAACTCAGGAAATACTCTCCTCGAGTCGAGACCTATGTTGAGTACGACCAGGGGGATACTGATCTGGGCGATGTTCCCCGCAAGGACGCATACTTCCTGGGCCGCTTGAGGTTCACGGCGAATACGAAGGAAGTATCCTTCATTCCGGATACCTTCTGGGACTGGCTGCGCCGCCGTCCTGAGATGTTCATGGAGCATTTGCATCTGAATGAATTCGCCGTGGAACCCCTGGTTGTGGATGAGAATAACTTTGATCGTGAGCACTACATCTTCGAGCCTGTGCGCTGGGAATATCTGGGCGACGTCCGCTGCCTGGCTATTGACGTCCATCCCCGCAAACAATCGGAGGGCAGACCCTTTATCGGACGCATCTGGGTTGAAGAGCATGACTACGCGATTGTTCGCTTGAATGGCACCCGCCTCAACCCCCGGGTTGGGGATTTGTACGTGCACTTCGATTGCTGGCGCGAGAATCTTCAGCCTGGAATATGGCTCCCCGTTTACATTTTCAGCCATGAGTCAGACCTCGGCGACCGGCTGCGCTACAAGGCGGAGACACGGCTCTGGGGTTACAACGTCAAGCCTCTGGCCCCTACCCCAGCACATGCCACATCGGACACCCACCGGCACCGCAAACTTCCAAAGGACATGCCTCCGGATGAGACGCAGCGGCTTCAACTGGCGGAGGAAAACAATGTGCTGAAGCGATTGGAAAAAGCGGGCCTCATTGCGCCGCCAGGACCTGTTGATCAGGTGTTGCAAACGGTTGTCACCAACCTCGTCATAACCAACCATCTCGACAAGCTCCCGCCCTTACACTGCCGTGTCCTGCTGACTTCGTCTTTCGAGTCGTTCAGTATTTCCAACACGATTGTCCTCAGCCGCGGCTTAATCGATGTCTTGCCCGATGAAGCCAGTCTGGCAATGATCCTTGCTCACGAACTCGGTCATGTCTCCTCGCCGCAAAAATTGAATCCCCAATACGCGCTTGCGGGCGGTGCGGACGTCCCCGATGAGAAGCTGCTGGCCACTATGGACTTCACCCGTAATCGCCAGGACGAGCTTGCGGCTGACGCCAAAGGAACGGAGTACCTCAAGAATTCGCCGTACAAAGATAATCTTGGGCAGGCCGGGTTGTTTCTGGAGGCGGCCGCTGCTGCCGCCCGGCGCGCTCCCCACCTCTTTGGCCCCCACTTGGGCAATGGGCTGACCGAGGGCAGCAATAAGATGATCCGCATGGCGGCGTTGACCACGGGCGCCCCCGCACTTGCCCCCAAGAATGTGGATCAGCTCGCCGCGCTCCCCTTGGGTTCCCGGATCCAGGTCAATGCCTGGGACGGAACCATCGCTTTCACGGATCGGAAGGCGGTGCCGATCCTTGCTCCCAGTGAAAAGATGTCTTTTCAGGTCACCCCGATCATTCCATACTTGAAGACACTGCCATCCCCATAACACGCTTGCACGGTCGTTCGGCGCAGAAGTAAACCTTGGCCTACACGGCGCCAATGGAGTGTCTACCTCAAGCCCCTTCGGCAGGTAATCGGAAAAGGAGCGTGCGCGAAATTTCTTGGCACCTCTCCGGAGCGCGACAATTCCCCCCCTGATATGGCCGAGTTTCTACCGGATGCAGCAGGCCGGCATATTGACACCCCAAGCAATTGTATAGTCATTGAAAATCATAATTGATAAGGTAGTACCTTCGTGCTGTAGACGTGTTCCTGGAATAATAGTACCTAATCAAGTGCAGGGCAGTCGTGGCACGAGATGAGCAGGGCTGACTTGAGGGTGGCCTCCATGGAAGACGCTTTGGTTCTTGACAACGTTCGGTGGCTGGTCAATTTCCACAACCTCGTATTCAAGGCTGGCAGTCCGCCAGAACCGGTGCCCGCGTCAATCACGTTGAAGGATATTGAAACACACGGTGAAAATTCCCCGGGTCCGTTTCCTGATGGTCCGGTCATCACTGTGCGTTCGATTGCTGATGAATACCGGCACATTGTTCAGGAGCGATGTACTTGCGGTGGAGCCTTTGTGTCCAACCTCCAAGCCACGGCCTCATCCGCATTGGGTCAATTCGACGATATCAACGCAGCGTGTAGAGAATGCGGAAGTGTTCACCAGTTCAAGTTCTTTCTCGGGAGCGATAGCTCCCGCCCAAGGCCCCATCTTGCCTAAGACTCATGGGATGGGACGTACTGGGCCTTGGCCAATTTCTGCAAGTCAGTCCCTCCCCTGGTAGTGGGTCAATTTGTTGTAGACGCGGATTTTGGTGACATTCGCAGAGTTAAACTCGCTTCTACATCATCAAATTGACCCACTACTCCTCCTCACCGAATTTCAATTTCATACCACTCCACAATGGAGCCGTCTGCGGTCTTTTCATGCAATGGAACACGCAGCACACCACCCGCAATTGGCAGGCTCTGTGTGCTCTTGCCCCCGCGGAAATAGTGCTCCGTGATCTGCGCCGTCGTACCGGCAGTCCGCGTCAAAACCAACTCTCCATCGCCATAGGGCACAATGGCCAGTTGATCCGACGTGGCAATGCCAGATTTGGTTTTGGAGGCCACGACCACGGAAGCGTTGGTGGTAACGAAATCGCGGAATTTTCCCGAAATCTTGCGCCCGTCAAAGCCATATTGGCGCAGGGCCACCAGCACAACTTCGCCGTTCTCGGTTCGCGCCCAGGAGGGAATGTGCGGGCCGCGCTCAGGGCCATAAAATTCCGCATCCACGGGAAGGATGGAAAAGGTATTCGTGTAGCGAATCAGGTGGGCAAGGCCGTTGAATTTGGCAATGTGTTCGGGCGTCGCTCCGGTTTTGGCGTCAGGACCGGAAAAGCTCAGGAGTGAACCCACCGTGCCGATGGCAACGGAGTCAAACCAGATATCCGGCATGGTCTCCCACTCATACCCGCCCGAACCCCACGTGGGCACGCCAATCTCCCCCATCAGACTGCTGAAGAAGAACCGGCGATTCGATTCCAGTTCAAAGTCTTCGGTGCAGCGGCCCAGGTCATCGGGGCTGTTCAGGTCGAAATACTTGGCGAAAAAGGGTGAAAGGCTGTAGTACAAAACCACCAGGTCGGGATTCACCTCGCGCAGCGCGGGGATGATCACGTCCATGGCCTGCATCATATAGCGCTCACCGGCGAAGTTTAGGTCTTTGGGCGCCACGGCGGACATCGAGGGGATTTCGTAGCCGAAATCGAACTTTACGAAGTCCGGCTTGTAGCGCTGCATGAACTCCTTGGCCCGCCGCCGCAGTACCGCTTTTACTTCCGGCTGAGTGCTGTCAAGAATGTAGAACCGGTTGCCCGAGACGCCGACGTGCAGGAAAGGGTTGCCGTCGGGCAGGTGTAGCATGTTCTCCCTGGTGAGGCCCATGTCAGCAGGGAACTCGCAGCGCATGAAGGCGGACCAGAGCCCCAGATACTTGCCGTCGGCGCGGATGCGGCCGAGCATTTTGTCAAAGGCGGGCAGGCGCTTTTCCGAGTGGTGAAGGTTGCCCCAGCCGCTCTCCCAGCCGCCGTCGATGATATAGAGATCGGCCTGCATTCCCGATTTGCCCAACTCTTCGTACGTCTCCTTCAGCGTGGTTTCATCCAGCAGTGCGTCCTGCTTCTCGCGCGCCACCTGCTCACCGTAGGCGCAGAATGATGGGGCCAGTGCCACGGCGTTTTTATGCGTGGAGTTGACCTTCTTTTCAATAATACCGGACTTGAGAAGCCCCAAATAATGACCACGGATGGCCTCATAGTAGTTCTGGCCCACGGCCCAATACAGGCGTGCGCCCAGTGTCAGGCGTCCCGGCCCGTGCAGTTGTTTCCACAAGTCGCTGCGGTAGTTCACATACATGCTGGCCCGGCCGCCCTTGTTCTCAATCATCAGGTCGCCGCCAGGCAGTTCCGCCAGGCCGCAGCAGAAGGCGTAATGCATGTTGTCGGCCGTCGCCCCCGTCAAATCCATGTGCGGGGTCTGCTGAAAGCCATAGGGCGTGGTGTGGAATCCGCAGAAATAGTGGACAGGCAATCCCCACTGCTGGGTGGCCAGCACGTCCGGATCGCTGGCCCAGCCTCGACCGAGGTAGGAGACCTGATTGAGGTACGCGCCGGAAGGCCCCGCACTCATGATGGGGCTGATCGAGCAGGAAGAGGTGATGCCCGGGATCACAAAGTCGTCGCATTCAAGGGAGGGAAGGGCGTGGTTGTTTGCCCCCTGCGCGCAGAAGTAGAATCGGACCACGTCTTCGGGGGTGGCGGCTTCGTATTCCACCGCTTCTGACCAGAACCCCTCATCTTCGAACTTCCACCGCGTGATCAGTTTCGACGAGCCATTCACGCGGGGGTAGTGGATGCTGAGCTGATTGCCCTGAACTTCATGATTCCATACCTTGGACGAGGTGCAAAGCAGCGACCCGGGCTCTCCCGCCGGCTGAACTACCACTGCCGGCTGAAGCTTGCCTTGGGCGATGGTCATGCCCCAGCGGTCGAGCAGGCGGAAATAATCCTTTTCCAGCAACCATTCCCAGGCATAGTTCGTTCCTTCCACTCTAATCGCTTTGCTGGTTTCAGTAATCTTCGCGGGGGCTAGGGGTGTGGCGTCAAGTTTGAGCGTACTGAATAAGTAGGCCGATGCGGCGGAAGCCTGAAGAAATTCACGTCGATTGTAGAAAGCCATGGGTCGTTAGGGTCCTCTGATGAGTTCGTGGCCGAGCCAAAATTAGAATCCGCGAAGAAGTATACAAGGCTGGTGATAATTGACAACAATTCCGTGCAAAATCCTGCGGAATCGACGTGAATTTCCGACGATTCGGTTCATTTCGGCGCAAAACGTCCTCCGATTCGTGTGATTTCGAAGAAAATGTCCGACGATTGGCATGTCATTTTGGCTTTGTTTTATTTGTTTTCATACACATAGTGGCTTTGTTCGTCGAAAATAACATTTCTACTGCATATCAAGCTTGATCAGGCGAACAAAAAGCGATATAATAGGGTTATGAAAAGAGACAAAGCAAGACCCA
>PLSX01000256.1 GCA_003165315.1 Acidobacteriota bacterium | reverse complement strand
AATTCAAAATACCGGAATCACGGGGGACCTCTTCAAATATATGGGCGAAGGGGAAATGCAACGATGAGGCCGGGTGGCTTTGCGCCGGGAAAACGCCATCCCTCGCCATGGGCGGAGACCCCTATGGATTGAGGGTTTCAGGTGCGCCCGGCTGCGTGGAAATGCAGCCGGGCTTGCAGCTTTAAGTCTTACTGACCACCCGTTTGATTAACCCATTGAACGCGCTGCTGCGTAACGTTGATCACCGTGGCTTTCGAACCGGTGCTTACATCCTGAGCGAGGATGGTAGTCTGAGGAAACCAGGGCGGAGCGAAATTGTTCCTCACCTTGAATCGTTGGTCATAGTAAATATTCGAAGCGGACATACTCACTCCGTTGACCGCGCTTTCCGCTTTCCCGCCAATCAGTGTCCAGGTTCCCACGCTGTTGGCCCCGACGGTCGCAATGTCCCCATTCGAACAAGACACACCATTGGAACAGCCGGTTAGGTTGGTGGAAATCATGGCAACGGTGGCGTCTGTTTCCATGTTGGCTCCATTCGATGGAGATTGCAGCTGGAATTGTCCAACATCTGTATAAAGGCCCAAAACCTGATTCATGTTTTCGTTCGCCGCGATCAGGCTATCGGCAGGAGTGCTGCCGCTGGCGCTGGTTGTCACCGGCTCGGTGGCGTACGTGAGGTTGCCCGTTTGTGTAATGTTCCCGTTGGCGGTCAGGGTGACCATGCTGTTGTTTTGAATGGCCGCTCCCGAAGAAGGCCCGCTGACGCTTACGCTGCCATCCACATAGATCATTGTGGCTGCCGGCGTTGAGGTCCCCGGGAAAGTGGGAGCCTGACTATTCAAGTTCTCAGGCACGCCAGAGAGAGATAAATCGTTGGTTGCAGTGACGTTGACACAACTGCTGGAACAGTTGCTCGTGCTACCCCCTGAGAAACTACCGGGCGCGGAGACCGTACAGCCGGACGTACCTGATACGGAACACGAGTTACTGCCGGTGGCCGTGGTCGTAGAGACGGTAATGGTTTCAGTTTTGCTCACAACAGAGGTATTCCCGGCTACAGGGTCAATCGTGATGGTGGTGGCTACAGCAGGCTGAGTCGTTGTCGTCACCTGCTGGAAGTTAGCAGTACAGGTTGTAGTCTTGTGGCTACCAGACCCCGAGGTGTTGCAGCTTGAGCTCCCTGTTTGGCTGACCACAGGCGAACCCGTCACATTGCTCATCGTCTGCGTAACCGCGATGACCTGCCCTGAGGGGTTTGAGGCTCCACCCGATCCATTCGTGGTGGACAATTGGACGCTAGTGGACACTCCCGAACCGCTGCCCTCCACCCAGATTCCGCCTGCGGTGGGACTAAGGGTGCAAGTGCTGCCACTACAAGTGTAGGGAAGGAAGACTCCCGATGTTGCCGGCGTATAGGTAGAACCCGATACCGTGGCATAGGGCTGCGATGCCGCGTTGTTCTGATTCGCGTTCTGCAAATTGTACGCGTTCATTTGCTGGGCTGTCGGCGCAGGCGGCAAGACAGGGGGTACCTGGGTGCAGGTTCCACCACCTTCACTAACGCCGCACCCCATGCCGTCCAACACGGCCCAGCGTTGACTAAAATCGTTTGTTGGGACTTGAATCGGCGATTGGGCAAGGTTGTAACCCGACTCAAAATTCGGCGCGATGGTAGTGCCATTTTTTGTATACGAGGCGGCGGTGCTCAAGTTGCACCCACTGATGTTATAGGAAAATTGTGGGCCAGTCTGATTGACAGGATCGGTAAAGATGTAGGATCCGCTGGTGCCAAAGTTCCAACTCCCGCAATGCGTAACCCCAGTTCCACACCCAACGGTGGCGTCCACAAATGTTGGACCGGAAATCGTTCCAGCCACATAGGAACTGCTCTGACAGGGCGGAGAACTGCCAATGTACGCGCCAAAGGAGGAAAACGAAATATTTTCGGGCACGACGCCTGCCGGAGCTATGATGTTGACAAAGATGGATCCATTTTCCGTAACCGTGGCGCTCCCCAAACCTGCCGCGGTGCCCACTGAAGTCAATGTGTAGTTGTACTGGTACGTGTACTGCGTGGGAAAACCATCCACACAATTTACTGTGGGGTTATTCGCCGCCAATTGGACAGGATAGGGACTGGTGGCTGCCGTATTCGTTATCGTGAAGCTTTCCCCCCAGGAATTTGCCGCGGCTCCTGCTCCGGAAGTCAGTTTTGGGCCGGATAAGTAAGTTGTACTTGCGTAGGGAGCAATGGCAGTAATCATCGACCCAGCCGATCCAGTAGTTCCCGAGCCCGTAGAAAGGGGTCCGGAGGATGTTCCAGTCGTACACGAAGTCCAGGTACTGGTATTCCAGGTGGTGGGAATGAGGCTGTTTACCTCTGTCTCCATCGCCTGGCGGGCGATGTTCAATCCGGCATCCGCCGCATAAAAAGAGGCTCGAGTGTTCCCGTAATAGCCGTTGATCAACAAGTCTGAGCTGGTGGAAAGCACGGCTGCGAGTCCAAGGACCGACATGAGGAATAGCAACAGGAGGGTAATAACCAAAGCGACGCCCCGGTTGTCAATCTCTTTCCTTGCATGGGGATTGTCCATCGCGCGCGTAATGCCACGTTTCCGTCCATTAGAAAAGTTACGCAGCCCAGTCATAAAACACCTCAAAAATCGTTCATGGTTAAGTTTCGTGGATTCACAATAATGGAACTGCCGCGAATCTGGTAAGCTCCCAAATCAAACGGATTCCGGTAACGGTAGGTCGGATCCGTGCTGGGTGTCGTACGTCCAATCAGGGTAACGCGCACGGCTCGCACGAGGGTGTAGTCACTGTTATAGTCAATATTCAAATAGTCATAGGTATAGGATTGAGAGACAGGACCATGAAGGGTCACGTTAGTCTGCCACCCTGCATCCTGCCCCGACGAAAGTGTAAGTGTGGGAGGGTTGGTCGCCGACGAGACTGAGGCAACGGTGTAGTAAGAGTCATTGATCTCAATAGTCTGGTTGTTCCAGCTGCCATCACTGGGAAAAGAAGTGCCTGAAATGTATGTTACCGTCTCATAGTTAGTGCTTACAGTGGACTGGGCGAGGTTGCTGTTCTTCCATGCCGCTCCCACCTTGAAGCCAATCACCTGATCCATGAGAACATTCGTGGTTCCCGCTTGTGTACGTGTTAACTGCGGATCTGAGGAGTTCGCAACACTCACGGAATATTTGATGGGCAACATTCGCAACACAAAATCCGTGGAGCAGTACAATCTTGTTAGTTCCGAACCAGGGGCATTGATAGTCATCGAAATCGGATCATTAGCGGGGGGGGTGCCAGTGTTGTTACTGCCTCCGTTTGGATATGACGCCGAGACTCCCAATGTCGGGCTGAAGGTCAGCTGGACGTTGCTCCCGGAGCTGGAGCCATTGGCAGTAAGAAGAGCGGTGGTGTAATTATACGGGGGTTCACCCTGTACAAAAAGGAGCTCGTCGCCTGAGAAGTACTTGGCAGCAACTTGGGCGGCCGTTAACTGGGTGCCAGTGGAAGGATTAGCTACCGTGGCCGAAAGTGTAGTGCCCGCACTTGTATCAAATTCGCCAGACGTGCAACTGTTTGTGGGTTGTATCGGCGGAGTGGTGGTATCAACCGTGACTACATTCAATTGGTCAAAGCAGGCAGCGGCATATGTGGCGGGATTGGTTGCCGACGGGTTGCACTGCGCCGTGGTAGGGTTACTGTTGATGATGGTCACCCCCACCGGCCAAGCTGGAACATTGGGTCCTTGAATTACCCCGCTTCCCGCATTGACTACGTCCATTTGAATCTGCGAGAGCGCGTTTCGCAGACCGATGTTGAGTCCCGCAATCCCCTGTTGCTGGCTCAGCAGCGTCTCATGCCGGCTGAACAGGTTGAAGGCGGTGATGCTCACCACAAGAAAAACTGCCATCGCCACCATGAGTTCAATAAGTGAAAACCCTGGCCCTTGCGCCCTTCGCCCCGAATATTGCGATTCTTTGTTGATGAGGGTCATGGCCGCACCATGCTCATTTGAAAGGTGATGGGAGGCTGAACCGTGTTATCGAGTAAAGTCACAAGAACCGTAATCCGTCGAACTCCCGTTACGGGCAAATTCTGTTCAATCACCCAACGACGATCAAAGGTCTCTCCCACGGTGGGCGCAGTTGTGGTTGTCGTAACCGCAGGGGTCTGCCCGTTGGGACTAAATGTCAGTGTCGCATATTGTGGGCTTGCACCTCCCGCAGTCTGGTACGTCTCCTGCAATTGACCGTTGGCGGCCGAGATGAAAACGGCATCCGAATAATAAATGGTGTAAGAGGTTCCCGACACGGTGATGGTCGCTGGATTCACAACCGCAGGGGGCGGGGTCAGGCTGCCTTCACAGTTCTCCCCAGTAATGCCACATTCGTTGTCCCCAGCCATAACCGTAACATGCGCATCGTTCTCTGGATAGCGGTTCAAGTCCTCGAGTTTTTCAGAAGCAAGTTGGGCTGCCTCCGACATAAAGCGGGAGCGCGCCGAATACTTGTAGGTAATACTCAACAATAGAGCTGAAGCCATAAGACCAATGGCGAGAACCGTCAGAGAAACCAGGACTTCCAGAAGCGTGAAGCCTTCTGTCTCCATGCCACGGCTACGGACTGGAAGTTGAGACATTTCCCACTCCTGATACCGTAATGGTGTTGGATTTCACCGCATTCTTGACTTGAAGAGTCGGCACCGCGGCACCGAGACAAGGCGATGTCGTGGCCATGGCCCCGTAGACCGTCCCATTGGACAAGAATGTATAGGTGGCAGTGGCCTGGGTCATGCTAATGCCGCCGGCTGAGGGCAAAGGGACGGCTGAACCCACCGCAGTAAATGTTGGAGGGCATGTGGCCCCCGAGGTTTCGCTATAAACCTGATAGGACATCGACGAAGACGTAAAAATGATCTCATACGGATAGCCCCGCATGATGGCCTGGAAGCGGGTCGCCGAAATCGCCCCTGTCGCAGCAGAAACCGCGGCGGTCTGCCGGTAGCTGTTCATACTATTGGACAGGATGGGAATGGCAATCCCCGCCAGAAGGATGGTAATTGCCACAACCATCATGATTTCGATCATCGTGAACGCTGAACTCGTATGTCGCTTCACGTTCGTGGCACCCTCTCTCTGAACTTCCCGGCCCTCAGCGCCACGGCGATTAAAGCAACCTCGTCATCGTCATGAACTGAGCGGTTCCAGCGGTGCAATTCAGCCACATTACCCTGCATCGAATTGTGGTGTGACCGCCGTTTCTTCACAATAGTACCCAGGTACGGTGAATGGTTTCAAGAAACATGGACATTCCTCCAGATGAACCATTGCTGCAAAGGAGTATACCTCTATTCAACATGATCGAAAAAAATGAGGTCGCGTGGATCCGTCTCCAACCATTGAAAAACTACCGCATCGAAAAGGTGGTAAGATAATGTCGCGTTACTTGCTTGCGGATGCACGAAAGCCCGTGTCGGTCGTGGTGAGAGTTGATCGAACCCATGGAAGCACTGCTTAACACAATTTGGTTGCTGGTAGCCATCGGAGCTTTCCTTTTTTGGAAGGTTCGGGTGAAGGATGCGGCATGGCGTTTTGACCACAACCAGCGCCGCCGCAATCTGGCGCTTGCCGTGGTCTTGGTCTTTCTCTTTCCGGTGATTTCCCTTACCGACGACCTGCACGCGGAGCAGGCTGCCATGGAAGAATCTTCCCGCTCAGTCATAAAGGCCCGAAGCCTGCTGCACAGATGCTTGCACGCAGCCCGCAGATCATTCGTGCCAGACGTTACAACTGATGTCTATTCGTTTTTCTCTCCACAAGTGTGTTTTGGAACGGTCATCCTGACTCGAGGTCGTGTTGTCTTTCCCTCTCTAATTTCCGCGCACGATGGCCGCTCACCACCCTTCCGGACATAGCAAGAATCATTTGGCTGCTTAGTATTCGGGATTCTCTGCTTGAACACCTAATTTGTAACTCCGAAGGCCAGAATTCGCCGGATTGGGGGCTCCCGGCGAATCTCCGAGCCGCGTGATTTCATATCACGCCGTTGGCCCCCTACCAGATGTCCGACAAAAAAAGCAATGGTTCCGGGCAAGATCGATTCAGCCCTGCCACAGGTGGCAATCCTGGTAAAGCTCGCGGAGAACAATTGATGCCTAGTCGACGACGATCGTTCCCCTTCTTCCTTGCGTTCATCACAATTCCCCTATTCTTTCTCGCAGGGTGCAATCGTAAGGCAAGTACAGGTTCCAGTGGTGTGGATCCCGCTGAGGTAAAGGTGGAGGAGCTCCACAGTGATGGAGGGGTGCAGGTTGAACATCCCGAACAATTTCTGTTGGCAACGGTGCAAGATCAGTCAACGGTTGATGAACTTCATGTAACAGGAACCGTTGCGCCAGACGTGAGCCGGTCCGTTCCGGTGCTGTCACTGGCCGGTGGGCGCGCCACGGACATCCGCGCCAAGCTCGGGGACGAAGTCACCAAAGGCCAGGTCTTGCTGGTAATCGACAGTCCTGACGTGTCTCAAGCTTTCTCCGATTACCAGAAAGCCCAAGCGGACCAAGCATTTACCCGGCAACAATTAGCGCGCGCACAGGATCTTTTCGAGCACGGGGCGATGGCGAAACAAGACGTGGATTCCGCAGTAAATGCCGAGCGGAAGGCCACGGTGGATGTCCAAACCGCTCACCAGCACCTTGCTGTTCTGGGAGCTGATCTCAATAATCCTTCTCCACTCATTTCCATTAGGGCGCCGA
This sequence comes from Acidobacteriota bacterium, assembly GCA_003165315.1. Classification (GTDB taxonomy): domain Bacteria; phylum Acidobacteriota; class Terriglobia; order UBA7540; family UBA7540; genus Bog-366. The sequence continues at coordinate 3,054 of PLSX01000256.1, read as the reverse complement.
TTTCAGGGGCGATCGTGGAGCAGAACGTAACCAGCGGTACGGGGGTCCGCTCAATGGACAACTCTCCCAACCTGTTTACGATTGCCAACCTCTCGAATGTCTGGCTGCTCTGTGATGTTTATGAAAATGACCTTGCCCGCGTGCATCTGGGCGACTCTGCCGAGGTGCGGCTCAACGCATTCCCCGAGCGGGTTTTCTCGGGACGCGTAGGGAATATCAATACGGTGCTTGACCCCTCCACGCGCTCAGCGAAGGTCCGATTGGAACTGGCCAACCCCGGTGGCCTGATGCGTGCGGGGATGTTCGCCACCGCCACGTTCCGATCGCGGACGGGGCATCTGCAACCCGTGGTCCCCGCCACCGCCGTTCTTCGTTTGCATGATAAGGATTGGGTCTTTGTGCCTCTGGGTGGGAACCGTTTTCGCCGCCTCGAAGTGCAGACGGGGCCGGCAGTTTCCGGGGGAAATCAGGTTATTTTGGGCGGCCTCGCCGCCGGCGGAAAGGTCATTGCAAACGCATTACAGTTCGCCAGCGCCGCTGGGATGGAATGAAGGAATCGGGCCATTTAATCATCGGGTCATCAATCGGCTTAAAGGCTGTCATTGGTCCGTTGTAAGCCGTTACTGGCTTAGTGCCCTCAGTCTCCGTGCATCTGGCAACGGACAGCTGACTAGGGACAAATGACAATTTTTTCGATAACCCAATAACCTGATAAACAAATAACCTATGCTTCGCTACCTTGTTGATTTCGCTTTGCGTGAGAAGTTCCTGGTCTTAAGCCTTGGCATCATGCTGCTGGTCTGGGGCGTGATCTCATTTCATCGGCTGCCGGTTGAGGCTTACCCGGATGTTGCGGATAACTACGTCAATGTAATTACCCAATGGCCGGGCCGCGCTGCGGAAGAGGTGGAGCGCCAAGTCACCGTTCCTCTCGAATTGCAGATGAATGGATTGCCCCACCTCACGCACTTGCGCTCAACCTCACTGTTTGGAATTTCGTCGGTGACGATCATCTTTGACGATGACTCCAATGATTTCGAAAACCGGCAGCAAGTGCTGGAGCGCCTCTCCCTCGTGAGTTTGCCCACGGGTCTCAGCCCGCAGATCGGCCCGGATTATAGTCCGGTGGGCCAAATCTACTTTTACACCCTGCAAAGCACCGACCCGCGGTACGACATCATGACTTTGAAGTCGCTCCAGGATTGGGTTGTGCTGAAACAATTGAAGGCTGTAACCGATGTCGCCGACGTAGACATCTTTGGCGGAATGACGCGGGAATATCAGGTCCAGGTTGATCCCAACAAATTGATTGGCTACGGACTGAACATTGCCCAGGTGGAACAAGCGCTGGCGGCAAACAACGTGAATGCGGGAGGAAGCTTCATTGAACGAGGCCAGCAAGCCTTCAATGTTCGCGCTGTGGGACTTATGCAGACGGTGGATGACGTGGGTGCCACCGTCTTGAAAGCACAAAACGGCACGCCCGTCCGGGTACGCGACATCGCGGTGGTGACCCAAGGGGCCAAAATTCGCCTGGGGAAACTTGGCAAAGCGGTGCATCGCGAAGACGGCAAGGTGATTGACGATGATGATGTGGTTGAGGGCATCGTCTTGCTCCGCAAAGGGGCTGATGCGGAAAAGGTCCTGGTGGCCCTTCATGAAAAGATCGATTTCGTGAATCACTACGTGCTACCGCCTGGCGTCACGATTGTTCCCTTCCTTGACCGCAGCGATCTGGTGCATACCACCACCAAAACCGTCCTGCACAATCTGGGAATGGGCATCGCTTTGGTGGTTATCATTTTGTTTCTATTTCTCGGGAACATTCGAAGTGCGTTTATCGTGGCGCTAACCATTCCCTTTTCGCTGCTCTTCGCGTCCATCCTGCTCGGCCTCCGACACATTCCCGCCAATCTTCTTTCGCTGGGCGCGCTGGATTTTGGCATGGTGGTGGATGGCTCCGTGGTTATGGTTGAAAACATCTTCCGCCACCTCAGCGACCGTCGCGACAACAAAAAGACCATTACGGAAACCATCCGGGATGCCGCACATGAGGTACAACTTCCAGTTTTTTACGCCATCGCCATCATTATCACAGCTTACCTTCCCATCTTCACCCTGGAACACGTTGAGGGTCGCCTGTTTCACCCCATGGCCTGGACTGTCGCCTTTGCGCTCCTAGGCGCGATTGTCTTCGCCATCCTTCTTGCCCCGGTTCTCGCCAGCTACTTCTTCCGGGGAGAGATCCATGAGTGGCAAAATCCAGTTTTGGGTCTTATCACGCGAAATTACCGGCGGACCATCGAGTGGACATTACGACATCGGGCATTCACCCTGGGCGGAGGCGTAGCGATTGTGGTGGCCACGTTTGCCCTTGTGGCCAGCGGCCTCATCGGTTCGGAATTTCTTCCCCACCTCGACGAGGGCGCAATCTGGGCGCGTGGAACTTTGGCCCCAAGCACCGGGCCGAGCGAAGGCATTCGCATCATGAATCAGGCGCGCATTGCTTTCTCCCGGTTTCCCGAAGTCACCCGAGTGGTCTCACAGGTGGGGAGACCGGATGATGGTACCGACGCCACGGGCTTCTTTAATACGGAATATTTCGTCGATTTGAAGCCTCACGACCAATGGCGGCCACAATTCCACAAGGACAAGGAGCTATTAATCGCTTCCCTCGACAATGAGGTAGAGAAGATTTCCGGGGTGGACTGGAACTTTTCACAACCCATCTCTGACAATATGGAAGAGGCAGTAAGCGGGGTAAAAGGCGAACTGGCCGTGAAAATTATGGGAGAGGACTTGAAAGTCCTAGAAAGCAAGGCGGACGAGATTGTGAATGTGATGCAGCCTATTCCCGGCATCGCGGATCTAGGTACTTTCCACGTCTTGGGCCAGCCCAACCTGAATCTCATTGTGGACCGCGCCAAGGCCGACCGCTATGCCATCAACGTGGCTGATATTCAGGATGCCATTGAGACCGCCGTCGGCGGGAAAGCGGTCAGTTCGATTTTGATCGGTGAGGAAAACTACGACCTGGTGGTCCGCTACCAGGCC
>PLSX01000103.1 GCA_003165315.1 Acidobacteriota bacterium | reverse complement strand
ACATCCATCATGCCCAAATTGGAAATCGTAAACGTGCTGCCCGTCATCTCAGCGGGGGTAAGTGTGCCCGCACGCGCCTTCACCGTCAATTCCTGCGCGCGGTCGTGAATTTCCGCTAGAGTCAGCACATTGGCCTGGCGAATCACCGGCACCACAAGTCCCTGCTCCAAAGCAACAGCAAGACCCAGGTGGATTTTGCTGCGTGACCGGACGGTCTGCCCGTCCGAGGTACCGTTGACAGCAGGAAATTGCTCAAGGGCGAGTGCGGCGGATTTCACCACAAAGTCCGTCAAGGTGTAGGCTTTGCCCGCCGCCTTCAATTCGGCACGCAGGGCTTCAAGCTCAGTCACGTCGGCGGAGACGGTCACAAAAAAGTGCGGGGCGTGCGTGTAGCTTTCGGTAAGCCGCTGGGCGATGATCTGCCGCATGCGCGAAAGGGGCTTGGGCCGCTCCGCCAGAATCAGTTCGATGTCGGCAACGGAAATCTGGCTGCCATCTTCTTTCGGAGCGAGGCTCAGCAGGTTGATTCCCTCACGCGCCGCGAACTGTTTTGCCGTGGGGGTAATGCGCAGACGGCTGTAACCCTGCGCTTCCAGATACGCCTTCACATCGCGTTCCACAATTCGTCCGCTGGGGCCCGTGCCCACAATCGGCGCAGGATCAATGACGGATTCTTTCGCCAATTTCGCGGCGCGGGGGCTGATGCGAAACAACTGGGGCTCGACAATTGTGGGCGTGGCAACGGCAGAAGCCGCGGAATGAACGGCACTCTTTGCTCCGGCCGAAGCGGGAGACACGGCGGGCGCAATGCCCTGAACCTGTTTGCCGACCTCGGACCCCGGACTCCGGACTTCGGACCTGGTTATAGGAGCAGGCGCGATGTCCGGAACGGGTTCGCCCGGATCACCCACAAAGGCCACGGTGGTCTGGACGGGGACGGTGACGCCCTCACCTGCAACAATTTTCAGCAGGGTGCCGGTGTAGAAGCTTTCGACTTCCAGCACGGCCTTGTCCGTCTCAATTTCAAAAATGATGTCGCCCTTGGCAATGGTTTCGCCCAATTTCTTGCGCCAGCGGACGATCTTGACCGTCTCTTCCGATTGCCCTAATTTGGGCATGATCACAGCTTTTACCATACCGGTGTTTCCTTGGTAGCCATAAGTTGGAAAACAGAAACCAGAAGTCAGGAGCCAGAAGTCAGCATTACCCTTCGGTTTTCGAGTTCGCCTCTTGACGAAGAACAGGTGTAAGAGGTGGCGAAGATTCTTACTACTGACTCCTGACTCCTTGGTTCTGCCTTATAAAATTGACTTCGCCGCCGCCAGGATATCTTCCACCTTGGGGTAGAAGACGCCTTCCAGCACGTGTGATTGCGGCGCGATGCCGTTCTTTGCACCCACCCGGATTACGGGGGCGTCAAGATAATCGAATGCCTGCTGTTGAATCGTCGATGCCACTTCACCCGTAAAGCTGCCCAAACTCACAGCCTGGCTCACCACCACGCAGCGCCCGGTCTTCTGCACGGACATCAGCACGGTTGCCATATCGCAGGGCACCAGGCAGCGGAGATCGATTACTTCCGCGCTCACGCCTGATTCCTCCTGCAATTTTGCCGCGGCCTTCAGTGCCAGGGGAACCGCCGGGCCATAAGCGACAATCGTGATGTCGCTTCCGGCGCGCTTTACGTCCGCCACGCCCAGAGGAATAAGGTACTCCTCCTCGGGCACGGGACCTTTTTCGTTGTAAAGCCCTTGCGACTCCACAAACATGATGGGGTTGTTGTCGCGAATGGCGGACTTCATCAATCCCTTGGCGTCGTAGGCCGTGGAGGGATAGACCACGTAGAGGCCGGGAACATGCACCACCGTGGACTCCAGCGTTTGCGAGTGTTGCCCGCCGTAGCCCTTGCCCGCACCCACCGACACGCGCAACACCATGGGCACTTCCGCGTGCGCGCCCGACATGTAATGCCACTTGGCCGCCTGGTTTCCCACCTGGTCGCCCGCCATCAGCAGAAAATCCATGTACATCAATTCCACCACGGGCCGCAGTCCGATCATGGCCGCGCCTACTGCCGTGCCGCAGATGCAGGCTTCCGAGATCGGAGTATTGAAGACGCGCGCCCGGCCGAACATTTCCAGCAGACCTTTGGAGAGCTTGAACGCTCCACCATACTCGGCCACGTCTTCGCCGTAGAAGATGACGCGTGAATCACGCAACATCTCTTCCGTCACGGCTTCCTTGATGGCATCGCGATAGGTGATTTCGCCATTGGTGCGCTTGATGGGGGGCAAAGCTTCCAGCACTTCCACCTTGGCGAACTCGGCGGGTACCTTGGCTGAAGTAGTGTCGGTGTACATGTACTTGATGACATCGGCGGGCGGCGGATCAGCCGCTTGCGCCGCACGGACTGCGGCCCGGGCGTTGCGCTCGCGAACCCGCTTCTCCACGGCGGCAATTCCTGCTTGATCCAGAATGCCGGCTTCCACCAACTGCTTTTCAAACGTGGTGATGGGATCGACCGCTTTCCACGCGGCTTCCTCATCACGGGTGCGATATTCGTTGCGCGGGTCGCTGAGGGAGTGGCCAAAGTAGCGGTAGGTATCAACATCGAAGAAGTAAGGTCCCTGCCCTTCGCGGCAGCCCTGGGCAGCGCGCAGAATTGCGTCGCGCGTGGCCAGCACATCCATGCCATTGATAATTTCCGCGTGCATGCGATTGTCGGCAAAGCCGGCGGCGCGCTGGGCCACGTGGCTGACTCCCATCACTTCGCCATCAGAGCGGCCGGTCATGGCGTAGTGATTGTTGAGGACGAAGAAGATGATCGGCAGCCCGAAGCGCCGGTCGCCCGCCATTTCATTGGTGAACTGCACCTGCGCCGCCCAATTGAGCGATTCCAGAACCACGCCGTTGCAGTAGGCGCCATCGCCGGCAAAGCAGCAGACCACGCCGCCATCCTGCAGGTAGCGCGAACCCATGGCCGCGCCGGTGGCAATGGGCACACCGCCGCCCACAATCGCGTTGGCTCCGAGATGGCCCACGGTGAAGTCAGCAATGTGCATGCTGCCACCGCGCCCACGGCAATAGCCGTCTTCTTTGCCGAACAACTCCGCAATGGTGCGATAGATGTGGTCTTCCAGGGATTGTTCCAGAAGCTCGTCACGCCCGGTTGCGGTGGAATTCGGAACGCGCTGGTGCAACCGCTCAACCGACATTTCGCGGATGGCGCGGCAACCACGCGCCACACTATCGCCATGGCCGCGGTGCGTGCTGGTGATGTGATCCTTCAGGATCAGGGCGCTGCACGCTCCCACGGAAGCTCCCTCCTGGCCGATGGAAACGTGCGTGGGACCGCGATAATTGAAACCCGCAAGCGGCTCGTAAGCGCCGGAGCGAACGGTGACGATCATGTCCTCGAGTTCGCGGATCATCAGCATGTCTTCCAAAAGGGTCACCGCATTGGCCGCATCAATGCGCCCAAGCGCGAGTTCGCTCTGAAGGTTTCCCTGATATCGAAATGCGGGAATCGTTCCGCAATTAATCTCAAAGGGAGCAAAGTCCGGTCTTGAATCCTGCAAATAAGCTGGCGCCATTTTCTCTCCAGTGGCTATTGGTCAATTGTCAGTGGCAGGCTGGTTTTGGCTGATCACTAGCCACGAAGCACTGTCCACTGCTTTTCTACGCTTGTACTACCTCAATGCCCCGCTTGCGCAGGTCTTTCGATAGTTTCCGGTCAAACAAATTATCGGTGATCAGCATCAGGACTTTTTCCAAACGTCCTGCGCGGGTGAATGAAATTTTGTGGGCCTTGCTGCTGTCTGCAAGCAGAATGACCTCGCGCGCATGCTGCATCACCAATTCCTTCGTATAGGCCTCAGTGGGATCGGTGGTGGTAAGTCCCTCATCCAGGCTAAGGCCGATGGTTCCCATGAAGGCCTTGTCCACGTGCAGCTCTTGAATCATGAAGCGCGTCAGCGGCCCCACGGTGGTCTGGGCAAGGCGGCGAAGTTCACCCCCCACCAAAATCAGGCGCGGCCCGCGACCGGCAAGTTCCACGGCAGCCCGCAGGGAGTTGGTGACAATCGTGATGTTGGAACGGTCCTTCAGCAGGCGCGCCAACTCCAGAACCGTGCTGCCGCCATCCAGGTAGATCGTGTCGTTCGGTTTGACGTATTTTGCGGCGGCTTCGGCGATGCGCCGTTTTTCCGTTGCGGCAACGGAAGTTTTATCGTCAAACAGCGGTTCATCCAGGCGGCCTCCGGTGCTGACGGCTCCGCCATAGACCCGCCGAACCTCGCCCAACTTCTCCAGCTCACCCAAGTCGCGCCGAATCGTGGCCGATGAAACACCAAGCTGCTCGGTGAGTTCTTCAACACGCACCACGCGATTCTGGCCGAGAATTTCGCGGAGCTCTTCCAACCGTTTCGGCGCCAGATCCCGGAGCTTAGAGCTTTCCATCGAGAAAATCCTTCATGCTCAGTCGTGATTGATTATATGAAGATTTTAGGCGAAGTCAATCACATTCGCGCATCAGCATTTCCCTGCTGTATTTTTGGTCCGGTCTCTGGCACCATAATTGCTAAATATTTAGCGAGGTCATTCGAGTGCGACGTTGTGCCTATTTTTTGCTGGCGGTCTTCCTGGTGCAGCTCTCCGGGTTAAGGGCATTTTGTGTCCCGAGTCGCGGCGAGACACATGCTTGCTGCCCCAAGAGCGCCAAGACAACACTGCCGAGCGCATATTCGTTGCCAGACTGTTGCGTCAGTTCAATTGTGAATGATCAAGGTTCGATTACCGAAACACCCAATTCTAACCATTCCTCGAGTATGGCCACCCACTCGGGGATAGCGTCAATTCCCTCAAATCTGCCGTTGGTCAGCGTCAACGCGCCGATCCTGCGACGTGGGTTGCCGCAGATTTCACCTCCTCGAAGTCCTCTTTCGCAGTCCTGCCTGCTTCTGATTTGAACCTCTCTCCAAAATCCTAAGCCCAAAGTGTCGATCTCCGCTCAATCAACGAAATTGGCCGTTGTTCTTTCGTTCATCAGGCTGTAGCACCCCGGCTTGGTTAAAGGGCTGGTGGCTAGTAACCACGGAGAAATGAAAATGAAACCGATTGTATTTTTCTTTGTAGTGATCCTCTTCTGTTTCACCGTGCCTGCGGGCCTTATTTGCCAGGCCCCTCCCGCGGGTGGTACAGCGACTGGGAAAGAACTGAGTCTCACCAAACTTGTTCAGGAGGCGACGGAGCGCAACCCGGAAATCCTGGCTGCCCGTCACGCCGTGGATGCCAAACGCGCACGGATTCGGCAAGCCGGCGCCTGGGCTGACCCCACCATCTCCATCAGCTATGGAGGCAACGCGCTGCCGCCCTTCACGGTGATGCGCGCCGACCCCTCCAGCAACCGGCAGATGATGGCGGAGCAGATGATTCCATATCCCGGCAAGACGCACCTACGCACGGAAATCGCGGCTCGCGATACCGATGCGGAGACGCTTGCTTACGAAGCGGTTCAGAGGCGCGTGGCGGCGGAGGTGAAACAAGCCTATTTCGATCTCGCCTATACCGACAGCATCCTTGCCATCTTGCAGAAGGACCATGACGCACTAGAAGGATTCGAGAAGGTCACGGAGATCCGCTATTCCGTGGGCAAAGCGGCGCAGCAGGACGTCTTGCGCGCGCAATTGGAAGTGACGCGGCTCGCCCAGCGCGCGGCGATTCTCAACCAGCAAAGGCACACGCTGGAAGCTCAACTGAACAGCCTGCGTGATGTTCCCATGGACTCGCCGGTCGGCGCGACGGACGCGGTTCGGCTCAGCACGTTTGCCTACACTGAAGAACAATTGATGGAAGCCGCCCAGGCCAACTATCCCGCGCTGAAGCAACGAAAAACAATGGTGGAGCAAGGCCGCCTTTCGGTGGACCTCGCCCGCAAGGAAGTTCGCCCCGATTTCAGCGTCGGGTACACTTACATGCAGCGCGATGCCCTGCCCGATATGTATGGAATCACGTTCACTACATCAGTACCCATCTTTCGCCATCGCAAGCAGGACATGGCCATCACCGAGGCCGCTGCCAATCTGGAATCCGCCCGCCAGATGCAGGCAAATGAACTCACCGTGCTTCGCTTCCAGGTGCAGCAGGACTTTCTGGAAATCGAAGCCACGGAGCAGTTGCTGAAGCTCTACTCACAGGGCATCGCGCCGCAATCGTCATTGACGCTGGAGTCCTCCCTCAACAGCTACCAGACAGGCGGCGTGGATTTTCTAAACGTGATCAGCAACCTTCAGGCGGTCATCGACGCTGAGCTTGACTATCACATGCAGGTGACGAATCACGAAAAGGCACTGGCACGCCTGGAAGAAGTGACCGGCCTCAATTTGATCGAGCAAGGAGAATCGCACCATGAGTAAACAAACTTCTTTGCGAATATTTTTGGGTTTCGTAGCGGCCTTGGCCGGAATCAGGTTGGGGAATGGTGCTGAACGGCGGGTTCCGGTGCTGAACCTTGAAACCTCGTTGGGCCATTTTGTCCGAATTGAAGATTCCGATAAACCGTCTCCAGGTGACGGCAAGATCCTCTACTACCAGGACCCCATGCACCCGTGGTATCGCTCCGACAAGCCGGGAATCGCACCCGACTGCGGCATGAAGCTGGTTCCGGTATATGCCTCGGATGTGCCGGCCGGGGCGCTTCCCCCGGGAGGAGTTCAAATCAGTCCGGCGCGCCAGCAAATCATGGGCGTAACGAGCGCAAGAGCGGAGTATCGAACGATTGACCAGGTCATCCACGCGACCGGCCAGGTAGCCGTCGACGAATCCCGCATTTCAAGCGTCAGCACTCGAGTAAGTGGCTGGGTGCAAAAGGTCTTTGTGGATTCAACCTTCCAGCACGTCAAAAAGGGCGAACCCCTCTTCACTGTTTACAGTCCTGAGCTGCTGGCCGCTGAGCAGGAGTATCTCCTTGCCCTCAAGGCCAGCAAAACCCTGGGGCAGAGTTCGCTTGTGGAGGTGAATGGGTATGGAACGAGCCTGCTTGAAGCCGCGCGGATGAGGCTTTCCCTGCTCGACATCACTCCTGAGCAGATCCAGTGCCTTGAGACGACGGGCAAGCCGGAGCGGGAGATCACCATCTATTCACCTGCCATGGGGCACGTCCTTGAGCGCAAGGTATTTCCCAATCAATACGTGACGCCGGAAACCGAACTCTACAAAATCGTCGATCACACTTCCATGTGGATTCTGGCGGAGATTTACGAATCGGATATCCCCTACGTCAGCGAAGGCCAGCAAGCCGTGGTGACTGCGGAAGCGATCCCAGGCAAGAGGTTCGTGGGGCGCGTGAATTTTGTCGAACCGCACTTGATGGAAGAAACCCGAACGGAACGCGTCCGCATGGAATTTCGCAACCCTGATCTGAAACTCGAACCGGGGATGTTCGTCAACGTGGAATTGCACCGTGGCATGGGCCGCCAGTTGACTGTGCCCGTCGATGCCGTCCTCGATTCAGGCACCCAGCAGCGCGTGTTCGTCGATCGCGGCAAGGGCGTCTTTGAGCCGCGAATCGTCACTGTGGGTTCGCGCTCAGGCAATTACGCAGTGATCCTCAGCGGGCTTAAGGCCGGTGACCAGGTGGTGACACGCGCGAATTTCCTGATCGATTCGGAAAGCAACCTGCGCGAGTCGGCGGAGGGGATGAAATAGGTAGGGGACCAAAGTCATTGAGGGGAAGTTGAAGAGTCGAAGAAGTTGAAGAGTTGAAGGAGTTGAAGAGTTGAAAAAGTCGAAAGGTCCAAAAAAGCCACACTCGAAGGCGCAAATCAACTTATACGGCTTTTCAACTTTTTCAACTCCTCGACTTTTTCGAGTTCCTCAATATTTTCGACTTTTTCAACTTTTCAAATTCTTCAACTCATCGACTTGTTCAACCTTTGAACTCTTTCGACTCTTGAACTTTTTCGACTTGTTCAACTTTTCGACTTCTTCGACTCTTGAACTTTTTCGACCCGGTCAACGTGTCAAAAGCGACCCTGATTAGGAGCAACGCCAGTGATCCACAGGATCATCGATTTCTCGGCAAGAAACAAATTCGTAGTCTTCCTTTTGGTGGGAGTGGCGGTGGCCGGCGGGTGGTGGTCGCTCATGAACGTGCCGCTGGATGCGATTCCTGATCTTTCCGACACTCAGGTGATCATCTACTCGCGCTGGGATCGCAGCCCTGACATCATGGAAGACCAGGTCACCTATCCCATCATCACGGCACTGCTGGGCGCACCGCATGTGAAGGATATTCGCGGCTTCTCCGACTTTGGCTACTCCTACGTCTACATCATTTTCGATGAGGGGACGGACATCTATTGGGCGCGCTCGCGTACCCTGGAATACCTCTCCAAAATCTCCTCGCGGCTTCCCGCCGGCGTACAGACGGAGCTGGGTCCGGACGCCACCTCCATTGGCTGGGTCTTTCAGTATGCGCTGGTGGACACCACGGGCAAGCAGAGTTTGGACTCGCTGCGTTCCTACCAGGACTGGTACCTGCGCTATTACCTTGAAAGCGTTCCCGGCGTCGCGGAAGTTGCGCCGATTGGCGGGTTGGTGCGGCAGTACCAGATCCAGATTGATCCCTACAAGCTGCAGGAATACAAAATTCCCTTGATGAAAGTCGTGGAGGCGGTGCGCTCAAGCAACAACGACGTGGGTGGCCGCTTGGTGGAATTCGCCAGCCGTGAATATATGGTGCGCGGGCGCGGGTATGTGCACTCGATTGACGACCTCCGCAACATCGTCTTGGGCGGTGATTCGGTGCGAGGTGTGCCCATCACGGTAAATGACATTGGCCAGGTGACGCTGGGCCCTGACATCCGCCGCGGCGTTGCCGACCTTGATGGCAAGGGCGATGCCGTGGGCGGAGTGGTGATCATGCGCTCCGGTGAGAACGCCTTGCGCGTGATTGAACGCGTGAAAGTCAAGCTGGAACAGATTCAGCCTTCGCTGCCGCCCGGAGTGAAGGTCGTCACCACCTACGACCGGTCTGAACTCATCCTAGGTTCCATCCATACACTGAAACACACGCTGTACGAAGAGATCGGAATTGTCAGCCTGGTGATTTTGATCTTCCTCTGGCACATTCCCAGCGCCTTGATTCCGATTTTAACGATTCCGATTACGGTTCTGATTGCCTTCATTCCCATGAAAGCGATTGGCGTGACTTCCAACATCATGTCCCTTGGCGGAATTGCTATCGCCATCGGAGCCATGGTGGATGCGGCGATCGTGGTGGTGGAGCAAACACACAAGAAACTAGAAATCTGGGAAGCGGAGGGGAGGAAGCGCGATTATCACGAGGTGGTGATTGAAGCCATCAAGGAAGTGGCCCCGGCGAGCTTCTTTTCACTGCTGGTCATCGCGGTTTCATTCATGCCGATCTTCGCACTTGAGGCGCAGGAAGGCAGGCTCTTCAAACCTCTCGCGTTCACCAAGAATTTCTCCATGGCCATCGCGGCGGTGCTGGCCATCACGCTGGACCCTGCTATGCGGTTGCTCTTCACTCACGCCATGGAGTTCAACTTTCGCCCACGCTTTCTGGCGCGCATCGCCAACGCCGTTCTGGTGGGAAAGATTCACCCGGAAGAGACGCACCCCATCAGTCGTGTTCTGATCAAGCTCTATCGCCCTGTGGTGGAATTGGCCGTGCGTCTGCGCTGGGTGGTGATTGGCGGGGCCATTGCCGCTGTGGTCTTGACGATTCCCGTCTTCCAACATCTTGGCTCGGAATTCATGCCGCCGCTCAATGAGGGAACTCTGCTCTACATGCCCACCACGCTGCCGGGAATTTCTCTGGCAGAAGCGCAGCGCACGCTGGAAATTCAGGATCGCATCCTGAAATCTTTTCCCGAAGTTGAGCGCGTGTTCGGAAAGGCGGGGCGGGCGGAAACTTCCACCGACCCTGCGCCGCTATCAATGGTTGAGACCACGGTGCTTTTGAAGCCCCAAGACCAGTGGCGCAAGAAGCCGCAGTGGTACTCAAGCCGCGCACCGGAATGGATGCAGAAGATCCTGCGCCACATCTGGCCTGACCGCATTTCGCAGGACGATCTGGTGGATGAGATGGACCGCGCCCTGCGCATTCCCGGCACCTCGAACGCGTGGACCATGCCCATCCGCAATCGTGTGGACATGCTCACCACGGGAGTGCGCACGCCCGTCGGAGTCAAAGTGCTGGGCACCGACCTGAATAAGATTCAGGAAATCGGCGAGCAGATTGAACATACACTTTCAAAAGTGCCCGGCACCCGCAGCGTTTATGCCGAGCGCGTCAGCGGCGGCTACTTTTTGGATTTCACCTTGCGACGCGACCAACTGGCGCGCTACGGGCTGACCGTGGATGACGTGGAGGCTTACATCATGTCAGGCGTGGGCGGCGAAAACGTCACCACCACCGTCGAAGGCCGCGAGCGTTACTCAGTGAACGTCCGCTACCTGCGCGACTATCGCAGCGATTTAGGCGCGCTGCAAAGAGTGCTGGTGGCGACGCCTTCCGGCGCCCAGATTCCCATCAGCCAGCTTGCCGACATTCGCCTGCTGGAAGGACCCAGCATGATCCGCGATGAAAATGGAATGCTGAGCGGATACGTTTACGTGGACGTGGCGGGCCGCGACCTGGGAAGCTACGTGGACGAGGCACAACGACTGGTGCGTGCCAATGTGGAACCCAATCTGCCGCCGGGTTATAGCCTGAGTTGGAGCGGCCAGTATGAATTCCTCCAGCGTGTGCGTGAGCGATTGAAGCTGGTGGTGCCCATCACCATCTTTCTGGTTTTCATCCTGCTCTACCTCAACACCAAGTCCGTGGTGAAGACGCTCATCATCTTTGCTGCCGTGCCGTTTTCCGCCGTAGGAGCCATCTGGCTTTTGCACTTCCTGGGCTACAACATGAGCATCGCCGTCTGGGTGGGCCTGATTGCCTTGATGGGCGTGGATGCGGAGACGGGAGTCTTCATGCTGCTCTATCTCGATCTCGCCTACGAAAGCTGGAAAAAGGCGGGGCTGCTGACGAGCTACAAAGGGTTGCAGGACGCCATTGTGCACGGCGCCGCCATGCGCGTTCGCCCCAAGGTGATGACCGTTGGGTGCATGTTCACCGGCCTCTTCCCCATCATGTGGTCCACCGGGACGGGAGCGGACGTGATGAAGCGCATCGCCGCCCCCATGGTGGGTGGAATCTTTACGTCCTTCATCCTCGAGTTGCTGGTCTACCCCGCTATTTATGCCGTGTGGAAATGGAATTTTGAAGTGAAAGGCAGGTGCTAGGTGTTAGGTTCTAGGTGCGAGGTTTTAGGTTCTGGGTGCGTGGTACAGCCGTTTCGGAAACGATGAAGA
>PLSX01000214.1 GCA_003165315.1 Acidobacteriota bacterium | reverse complement strand
GCATTTCTGCACACGTTCCAGGAACTATTTCTCGGGGATGGAAACGGTGCAGGAACGGTGTCAGAAAGAATTGGCTTTTCCGATTTCATCACTACGCATTTTCAATAATTTGCATAGTTGAAAAGGGGACGAAATTCAATTTTTTCACATGTTCCAGTCACGGATTTTGAGACTCCCCCGCATCGTTATCGGCTGTTGAGCGCAAGAGGATGAGGCAATTTGCCGGGCCGAAGGACGTGTGGCCCTGGATTGGGCGGAGGGCGCGGCGATCGCCGCGCCTAAACCGGGTGCGGCCCCGCCGCACTGAGGTTCAATTCCCAGGCTTCGTTTTATGCCGCAGCAAATCGAGGATAGAAAGCGCCATAAATTGCGGGCCGTAGACCAGGGCGCGGCGCCAGACGGTGCGGGGTTCGTGCAGCAGTCGCCAGAACCATTCGAGTCCGGCCTTGCTGGCCCAGCGCGGCGATGGCACAACCTTGCCGCTATGAAACTTGATGGCGGCGCCGACGGCAACGATGACGGGGGCTTTCAACCGGTCGATATGAGCGGCGATCCAACGTTCCTGTTTGGGCAGGCCCAGCGCCACCCAGAGCACATCGGGGTTGGCCTGGTTGATCATGTCGACGATTTGCGCGTCTTCTTCCGGCGTGAGCGCGCGGAAGGGAGGCGAATACGCGCCGGTGATCTGGACGCCCGGGTGCTTCGCGGTCAGCCGTTCGCGGGCCAGCGCCAAGGTTTCGTCCGTATCGCCATAAAGGTAGTTGGTATAGCCCTTCAGGCTGGAAAGCTGGCAGAAGGCCGACATCAAATCCGCTCCGCGAACCTGATGCGTGGCGCACGACATCTTTATGGCCGCAACGCGCGCCGCCCAACGGCCGTCGGGCACGGAGAGGTCGGCGGTTTGGAGGACGGCGCGGAAGTCGGGATGCTTGTGCGCCTCCAGCGCTCCGTGCGAGCCCGTGACCGCAATCCAATGGGAACGGCGGCGCTCGCAGATCCACTGCTCCATCAGGCGCAGAACGTGCTCAACATCGATGATGTGGACGGGGGCTCCGAGAACCTCGGTGCAGGGCGGAAGCCCCATTTGCCCGGTCAAGGGTTGCACTTCCATACTCAGATTGGACCGTAACGGCGAGTCTACCTCGCCACATGTCGGCTTAAAGCCGCCTCTACAAGCCACATTTCGCCGCGAAAATTATCGGGGCCACAGATCAACACGGATTCACAGGGATAAAGGCTCTTCTTGCGACTAGAGAAAAGCTGAGTGAATCGGCAGCCTTGGAGCTTTCTCAAACACCCGGGGCCGAACACCGTTCACCCCAAATCAGTCTGGATAAATCGTCCAGACATTTCCAAGCCAGATACGCCAACATGTCCCCTTTTCTTTCTGAATGATGCATGACCGGGACAAGCGGGGACTTGATTTCAAGGGAAGCGTCTATTTCGCTGGAGGGCAAGGTTTCAGGTACGGGCCATGCTCGTTGCAGCCGAAAGCACCCTTCAGCGGCGTTCCCCACCCAAGCCTTCCCGGACCTCTGAACGAGCTTGGCCATCGGGAAAAAGGCTTCTAAGGTTCCACTTTTTCGATCAATTTTCAACTGCGCCCGACGGAAATTTCGCAAGGCGGTTTGGGTTCAGGAGCGACTCGAATTTTCTTTGCGCGCCGGCCACCCAGCAACTTCGGAAGTTTGGCCGAGCGATCTTCCCACTTGCCGCTAAAGGTCACCATGAACGAGATGAACACAATGCGAAGGTCCAACCAGAAGCTCTGCTTCTTGATGTAAACCAGATCGTAACGAAGCTTCTGCCGGCGCGGCAGCTCGCTGTGGCCGTAGATTTGAGCGATTCCCGTAAGGCCGGGCGTAACCGCATGACGGCGATCGAAACCCGGAATCTCCACGCGAAACTTCTTCACCAGCTCCGACCATTCGGGCCGCGGTCCGACAAAGCTCATATCGCCGCGAAAGATGTTCCAAAGCTGGGGCAGTTCATCCATGGCAGTAGAGCGCAGAATGCGGCCCACCCGCGTAATCCGCGGGTCGCGCTCGGTTGCGGGAACCACTCCCCACTTGGCGTCGGAGTCTTGAATCATGGAACGGAACTTGACGCTTTGGAACTCCTTGCAATCCTTGCCGACGCGAGGTTGCCCATAAAAAATCGGACCGCCATCCTCAAGCTTGATGGCAATGGCAATCGTCGCCCAAAGGGGCGAAGAGACAATCAAGCCAAGACCGGAAAGCGAAATGTCGAACAGGCGTTTCAGCATAAGAGCTAGGGAATAGGTTACAGGGCACAGGTTACAGGTTATAGGTCTTAGTAAACAGGGCACAAGAGGCACGTCATGGGTTAGACTCCGTTCTTGTTTTTCCTGATCCCTGTTCCCTGTAACCTGTCACCTGTAACCTCAGCCGACTCCGAATCCACCGGGCAAAGTCATCAAGGATCGCAGTGTTGACAGCAGCGCCCGGTGGTGCCAATCAAACTTCAATTTGCCGTTCAGACGAACCAGAAGGTTGGAGGCATTGGCCGCGTCGAAGAATTTATCAATTTGACCATCGGTAAAATGGCTGGCAAGTTTCCGCGCAAAGTAGCCGACCATCAGCTCGTTGCCGAAGGTCGACCGCCAATAGCGCTCAAACTCGCCCAAGCTCCGGGCGTTAAAGTTCATGCTGCGGAAGGCGCGGACCAGAACATCAGCCACCAGTTCAGCGGAAAGCAACCCGTAGTAAATGCCTCCACCGGTGGTGGTCTTAATATGTCCGGCAGCTTCACCGGCGGCGATGACGCGCTCCACCACGCAACGACCCACCGAGGCCTGGGCAATTCCCTTACGATCAATCCGCAACGTGGACATGTCAGCGTTGGGAGACACGCGGTGAACAAGCTTGGCAAAGTAAGGGTCGGGATTATCTTCCGTCATCAGGCCCACCCTCCAGCGATTCTTGCCCAAAGGAATTTCCCAGCCAAACGCGCCCGGCGCAACTCCCTGCCCGACGAAGATGCGCGTGGCATTGCCGTGGCCATTGGGTGGCAGGGCCATTTCCGCCTGAACGGCCCGCAGGAACTGTCGAGGATGGGCCAAACCCAAAGCACGGTTCAGGGAACCATTGACGCCCGTGGTGATGACGGCAACCTGCGCTCTTACACTTGCCGGCCCGGCATCCGTGTGGCGGTACTGAACTTCAACCGAATGCTTTTCCACCTGAAGGGAGTTGACCCAGCAGCCGAGTTGCAATTCCGCCCCGGCATTAACGGCGCGCTGCGCAAGGGAACGATTGAATTCAGCCTTATCGATAACCTGTGCGAGCGGGCCGTCCGTGCTGTATTCCAGCTTTCTGCCCCCGGGAGAGACCGCCTGGATGCAACGAATATCCGACAAGATCGGCTGCTTGGGAAGGTCAAAACGGGGAAAGGCCTCGTCGCCAACAACGCCCGAACAGATTGCCCTGTCGCCAACCCGGCCTTGGGCCTCAAACAGGACAACATTCAGTCCCGCTTGCGCCAATAGATAGGAAGCATGTATGCCTGCCGGACCTGCTCCGATGACGACAACATCCTTCAAACTGCCTCCCTCCCCGATCTCCCGCCGTGAAATGATTCCGGCAATTCGATGTAAAAATGCTACTTAGGCCGCGTCACCCAATCGTAGTTGATTCCCGGATCGTCAAAAGCAATTCGCCCCTCATCTTTGGGGTTATAAGTGCGGTTGGTGGCGTAAACCAGCATACCGGAATCGGGGCCCACAATTCTATAGCCGTGCCCAATGCCAGGAGGAATTCGCAGCTTCCAGGGACGCTGCGAACCAACAAAGACCGTGTTCACTTTGCCGCAAGTCGGTGAGTTCTCGCGAAGATCGCAAATAATGACCTGGAACATTCCGGAAAGCGGGGCCCAGAGATCCGTCTGGTCAAAATGGTAGTGGATAGCCTTGATGATGCCCGGGTAAGAGACAGTGAATGAAACCTGTATCCGGGCGCCATTGGCGGGGTCGAAATCCCGGCCAATTCCCGGTGCGCCAAAGCGGAAGAGCTCGGCGAAAAGACCACGCTCATCCGGGAATTGTGTGACAGGTTCAATTTCAATGCCCTGAATCAGTTGCGGCGATTGGGGGTGACTGATGACATCACCGCAGCCTGGTTGGGAACGAGGAACAATCACCAAGCGGACGCCGTCACGCTCGGCCACCAGCCGGGAATTTGGAACCGTCATGACTCCTTCACCTCCGATTGAATCGCTTTCTCGCCCGAACCCGTATCCGGTAAGGTGAATTCACCCAAGCGCTGGCCCTCCTTCAGGTAGTCGGCAAGTCCTTCCATCCAATGGGGAAGGAGGTCCAAGCCGATTTCTGTAAGGCGGCGATTATCCAGAACGGAAAAAGCCGGGCGAGGCGCCTTGCGTGCGGATTCCTGAGTGGAAATTGGAGCCACGCGGACGTGATTAAATCCCGCCATTTTCAGAATGGCTTGGGTAAACTCAAACCAACTACAGCTTCCGGATCCGGTTACGTGATAGATTCCATAGGACTTGCAATCAATAAATTGGGCCAGCGTCAAGGCCAGATGCCGGGTGTAGGTGGGCGATCCGCGCTGGTCACTTACCACCCGAAGATCATCACGCTCGGCTGCAATCTTGAGGATTGTGGAGACAAAATTCTTCCCCCCAGGGCCGTACAACCATGAGGATCGTACGAGAAAGTGCGGGATACTCCGGGAAACGACGGCTTTTTCGCCCTGAAGTTTCGACCTCCCATAGACACTGAGGGGATTCGGATTGTCATCCTCAAGCCAAGGCCTTTGCCCCGAACCGTCGAAAACGTAGTCGGTGCTGACATACAACATCGTGGCGCCAACCTTAGCACAGGAGCTTGCCAGATTGGCCGTTCCATCGGCATTCACTTGCATCGCCAATGTGGGGTTGGCTTCACAACCGTCCACATCTGTATAAGCAGCAAGGTGATAG
This sequence comes from Acidobacteriota bacterium, assembly GCA_003165315.1. GTDB lineage: Bacteria > Acidobacteriota > Terriglobia > UBA7540 > UBA7540 > Bog-366. Next base: position 40,914 of record PLSX01000214.1, on the reverse strand, counting down.
ACGAATTCCGGTCGCAAATCCCGGAAAGCCTTTTGCACAGCAGCTTCCTGCGAGATGTCAAAGTCAGCCAAGTCAACACCCACGACATCGTGCTTATTGCCCAAGCACGGCAGCAAGGCATTGGCCAGCATACCTTTAGCGCCCGTAACGAGCACTCGCACTACTTCTTACCTCCCCGAGTGAGTACCTTCTTCATCGTGGAAGCCCGCTGGTCATACTGCTGTCGGTAATAGGCGCGATAAGTGCGTGCAGTCACACGCCTTATCCATTCATCGTTGGATAAGTACCAATCCACGGTTTGCTTCAATCCGTCTTCCAAGGTGATTTGCGGCCCCCAACCCAATTCCTTCTCCGCCTTATCGCTATTCAGTGCGTACCGGCGGTCATGCCCGGGACGATCCTGAACATAGGTGAGCAAGGAATCAGACTTGCCTACGAGTTGCAGTATCCGGCGAGCGATTTCCAGATTCGTCCATTCGTTCCCAGCGCCAAGATTGTAAATCTCTCCGTCACGCCCCTGGTGCAGGACGGCGTCCAAGCCGGAGCAATGGTCCATTACGTGAATCCAATCACGGATTTGCAATCCATCCCCGTACACGGGGATGCTTTCCCCTTTGACGGCACGGGAAATAATAAGTGGAACAAACTTTTCCGGATACTGGTATGGACCGTAGTTATTAGTACACCTTGTGATGATAACTGGAAATCGGTAAGTGCGGAAGTAGGCGCGGGCCAGGAGATCTGCCCCTGCTTTGCTGGCGGCATATGGGCTGTTGGGGGCAATCAGGGATTCTTCAGTAAATTTTTCGCCGGTAGGAGCACTGCCGTAAACCTCGTCGGTGCTTACCAATACGAAGCGTTTCACTCCCGCGTGACGGGCTGCGTCCAACAGGCATTGAGTTCCAAGAACATTTGTCTTGATAAAGGCGGTGCTATCCAAAATGCTGCGGTCAACATGTGATTCGGCGGCAAAATGAACGATGGCGTCGGTGCCCTTCAAAGCTTCCTGAACTCTGCGGCGATCACCAATATCGCCACGCACAAAGGTGTGTCGCCTGTCTTTTACGTCCTGGAGGGTGTGAAGATTTCCGGAGTAGGTAAGCTTGTCTAAGTTCCGAATGGTGTAACGTGGATGCCGGGCCAGAACATGGCGGACAAAGTTCGACCCAATGAAACCAGCACCCCCTGTGACTACGAGCTTCATTACGTTCCCTCTTTTGCCATTAGAATTTGTTGGGTAGCTCAAGCCCTTAAAGAAGCCATGGGCTTGGAAATGCTATTGGCGCGCCAAGCCTTCCGCCACCAGATTTGTAGCCAGGCGGAGAGACTCAAAGGTTCCAGCGTCTGTCCACCAACCTTCCAGAATACTGTGGGTCAAAGTGCCTTCCCGAAGGTAGGCGTTATTGACGTCGGTTATTTCCAACTCGCCGCGACGAGATGGCTTGAGCTTGTTGGCTTTTTCGAAAACAGTCGCGTCGTAAAAGTAGACCCCGGTAACAGCGAAGTTGCTGGCAGGTGAGGCCGGCTTTTCTTCGATGCGGGTAATCTGGCCACCGGCAAAGACCGGCACTCCAAATCGTTCAGGGCTGGAAACTTCCTTCAGCAGGATATGGGCGCCATGTGTTTGTTGCTTGAATTTTTCAGCGGCCAGCTTAATGCTTCCCTCCAGAATGTTGTCGCCAAGGATTACGCAAATCTTCTCACCTTCCGCGAAGTCCTCTGCGAGTCGGAGAGCATCAGCGATACCACCTTCGCCTTCCTGGTAGGCGTAATTCAAACGCTTCAGGCCGAATTCCTTCCCATTGGCGAGCAACCGCAGAAAATCACCGGCGTTGCGACCTCCAGTAACGATCAGGATCTGCTCGATCCCGGCGTTCACCAGGGTCCAAAGCGGATAGTAAATCATTGGGGCGTTATAGACCGGCAGCAGATGCTTATTAGTGACTTTTGTCAAAGGGAGCAAACGCGATCCGGTTCCACCTGCAAGAATGACACCCTTCATTTCTTAAGCCTCCATATGATTGGCCTGCGCAACTCCATCTAGCTTTGCAGGTTGATTCCTGTAACCCTTCCCGTTTCCAGGAAGCAGAATCAATCGGAAGTGACTCGAACACTTCCGCCCCGCCATGATTGTCTAATTCAAGAATTCCTCAGTTCGTCCTGAGGCCGACTCCCGCGTCACCCGTGATGAACGGTCCGGCCAGGAACCGGGTTGGGTAGCAAGAACTACACATACCACAAACCATGCAGCATTGGCGGGAACACGCATGTTGAAATCGACCAAACTGTGGCAGAGCAATCCCGTCGCTCCCACAACTGCACCGATGGATATCCAACCCCACCCTGCCCGCAATCGTTCACGAATGTGGGAAAATCCCAGGGAAAAGAATAGCACCAATCCCCACAGCAAAAGGACGCCCCCCGCCACCCCTGTTTCTGCCAAACCCTCGGCAAAGTCATCATGGGCATGGGTCCAATGAAGGTCCGAGGGGTGGCTCATGTAAGGGGGAAAAGCCGTCTCAAAGGTACCCACTCCAATCCCCAGCCATGGATGGCTGAGCGCCATCCGGAGCGTGTCCTTTGCCACCCAAAATCGGTCGCCCATCTTCACTTGAATGGACTTATCCGTTTGAAAGATGGACAAAGCACGATCAGCCCTGCGACCGCCGTTGGCCATCCAAGCGAACATGCCGACGGAAACCAGAAGCAATCCTGCAATCAGTGGAAAGCCCAAATTCCAATTCCCGCGCGACCGGTGACGATAAATGATCAATCCAAAAAGCACAAGTTCAATCAGAATGACCCCCGCGCCACCCCGGGAGCCACTAATCGCAACCGAAGCAAGGGCGACTCCCACCGCCAGCCAGAGGATCACTCTGGGGACGCGGTGAGAAGAGCCCGACAGTACAAATCCCACCGAAATGGGAATCAGCATTTCCAAAAGACCGCAATAATCGTTGGCGCTGACGTAAGGGCCAAATGGGCCAAAAGGCGTGCGGACACTCCAGTAAATTAATCCGTGCCCGGTCGTCATGACCTGTGCCAAGGCCAATACACTTAATGCGAACGCCAAGACGGTAACAATCAATCCCAACCGCTTTACAATCCTTCCACTCCCACTCTCAGTAAACAGGAGTTGGCCCGCAAGGAAAAAGAACACTAAGTTCGTCAGCAATTTTACGACGGCCTCACGAGTGGCCAGGTGGTCCGTGGTAAATCGCCCAAAGAGTTGTATGCTCGCGACGAACAGAAACGCAAGGAACGGCCAATAAAGTGGCGACCATCGCACCTTGAGGATACCGCGCTGGGCACAACCAAGTGCCCATAGTACTAGTGCGAGTAAAGCCAAAACTGTCATGGCGCCCCACCCCCACGGCTGCACAGCGCCGAAAGCCCACGGGGCGGCGAATATTGTGGCCAGAAAAAGTAACTGCGCGATCCCATGAAGTTGCGAGAATTGTTGCCCACTGCCATCACGTGAAGCAGATTCCCTGCGTTGAATAGAAGACCTGGATGGAGTTGGAAAGGTCACCGGGACCTCGCTTGGTTCACATCAGGCCTGGGTGCGTCCACGGCGTGAAGAGAAATGTTGTCCAGCCAAACCGTGCCGGTTATGTCCCGTGAATACAATCGTTCCTGCGGCCGCCAGAAGGAAATCTTAACGGCCTTTGTCTGCGGTTGGGTCATGAATTCAAGATCAATTGAATGCCAGGGTGTGGTTCCCACCGTCGGGTCGCTTGTCTGCACAACGCAATTGGAGCAGCCCATCTCGACCGCCCGCAATCGCGGACCACTGCCGGAAGTAAGGGTGTTGGATCGCACGTAAGCCGTCAATTGATAACGGGTATTGGGTCGAACGCGAACCACCTGATCAACAAGGTCATAGTCGGCATTTCGCCCCACAGGGAAATCAATTCGCAGGCACTTCCCGCCCTGATACCCATTCGGGTCAGAGAGGTCGAACTCCAAATCCGAGGAATTGCTAATATGCCAGTCGAATCCGGCATTGAGGGGGGAAGACTCAAATTTGCTGTTATAGAGAATATTGGCGGCCTGCTGAGAGGTATCCGGGGGAAGAACTCCCCCATGCTGAAGGTCACTCCAAACGGTTTCAGCATCGTCGATTTGGTTGTGATTGATTAGAAAATCCAGGAAGGGCCTCACCAATGAAATGTCGGGAGAACGATCAGGACCCGAGATCATTTGGGCCCAAATCTTCATGGCACTCTCGTAATCTGCGGAAGAGCACAAGAACATCAGGAAGGTAAAACGGGGGAAGGCGTCATGCCCGGAGGGGACAACCTCCGTGTAAATCGCTTGCGGGTCGTGGGTGGCACGAAGGCACAAGCGAAGAGTGTTTCCCAAATATTCTGGATCCAATGCCAGAAGTTTCCGAAACGCGGGGAAAGCCTTCTGCGGGCGATCAGTAAGGAGATAATGATTTCCCAGCGCCCACTGCATCGCGGGCGTCATGGGATTAAGAGCCGTTGCCTGTTCGAAGGCCTGGTCCGAACAGGCGGTGTCCCCGGCAAAATCACAGGCGATCCCCAGATCCGACCAATAATCCCAACGACGCGGATTCAGTTCAATGGCCTGGCGCAAATATTTCACCGCTTCGGGCTGGTCGGTCTCCATGGAGTCAATAGAATAAGTCGATCCCAACCGATGGAGCAAGTCGGCGTTCCCCGGGTCTTCCCGCAGTGCCTTTTGAATTTCGGGGATGGAAATATCGTCAAGCTGATAGGCTGCGCGCGCAACACGAAATGCCTCCCATGATAGGGCAGCGCTAAGGACTATTAAGGGGATCAGGAAAAGCAGGGACCGCCCCCAGGGTCGTAAGGAGGATTCCCAGACGTAGCTTGAATGTTGCCGGTCCCACGCCCTCTCACTGGGGAGGTTAGGATTGGAATATTGGCTCATGGCGTGAATAATCCTGGAAGTGGCAAACAGAAGATGTTGGAAACCTTACCCTCTCTCACGGGGGGAAACCCGTTTTCGTTTGCCCGCCAACTCTGCTTGCTCATGCCCGGCGGGATGAACCCTTCCTGGAACGGCCGTCTCCTGACGAATGCGAAGGATTCGATACCGAGGCCTCATCATAATAAGACTGATGATAAGGGCCATAATAAGACCCGTAGTATGTATCGAAACGCATATCGACCTTGTTGAGCACCATTCCCAGAACCCGCGACCCCGCATTATCGAGGATCCGATGCGCCCGCGATAGCGCTCCCCGCGCTGTGGTTCCGCTGGAAACCACCAGGATGACTCCATCCACCATGGCGGAAAGGATTACAGCATCCGTAACCAGGAGAAGCGGCGGGGAATCAATCACAATCTGGGTAAACCGTTTCAACATATCTTTCAGGGTCGTGTCCATCATGTGGGAAGAGAGCAGTTCGGCTGGATCGGGTGGCCGGGGGCCCGCCGGCAATATCCAAAGATTGGGGATCCGTTCATATTGGATCAAAACCTCATCAAGTGAATGGGCGCCGGTCAGGAAACTGCTCAGCCCTTTTTCATTGCCAACGCCCAACGTTTTAGCAACGGAGGGGCGCCGCATGTCGGCATCAATGATCAGGACGGGACCCTGTCTCTGGGCAAACGACATCGCCAAGTTGGTGGCCGTGGAGGTCTTGCCTTCACCCATTTGGGCGCTGGTCACCAGCAAGGTTTGGGGCGGACGCGGAGCCGTGGAAAGCAAGACCGAAGTACGGAGGCTGCGGAATGACTCCGCCATGGGTGACGATGGACGGGTAAGGACGGCCAAGCCAACTCCACTCGCGGCGAGGGCGCCAGGGGTGGTGGCATTCGTCGCCAGTTGCTTTCGTCGGTAACTATCAGTTTCAGCCGGGATGATGGCCAACGCTGGGGCATTTACCAGTCGTTCCGCTTCTTCTGTTGTTCGCACCGAGCTATCGAGAGCCTCCTGAACAAAAGCCAGGGTAACCCCCAGAATGAGACCGATCATGACCCCAGCGGCCAGATTCCGCCGACGATTCGGGCGAATCGGAGATGAGGGAATGGTAGCCGAATCGATCACATGCACATTGGTAACTTGCAAGCTGGCGGAGAGAGTGGCATCTTTCAAGCGCTGCAAGAGGCTTTCATACAGCTGCTGGTTGATTTCAAATTCGCGCTTCAAAATATTGTAATCAATCATGCGCTCATTGATGGCGCTGACGTTTGCCTTCTCCTTGGCCAGGGCTTCTCCGAGCAATTTCTCCCGGCTGAGCGCCGCCAAATAATCATTGTGCACCTTGGCGATCGCCTGTTTGCGCGCATTGTCGATCAGGCCCTGGGTTTGCGTAAGCTGGTCATGCAAACGCGCGGCTTTAGGGAAATTCGGCCCATATTGGACCAGGGCATCGGCATATTGAGACTTGAGATCGTTGTATTTCTCCTCCAAACTTTGGAGAACCTTGTCTTCGACAATGATTCCAACCTGCCCTTCGTTGGCCTTGGCAAGCTCGTACACAGACTGCTTCTGGTCCAGATCTCCTTCCGCAACCGTATAGTCCTTGTTGAGTTGCTCCAGTCTTTCGTCGTTTATGGTCCCCTTCTCTCCCACGTTAATGATGAGATTTTGGCGCTCATAATCGATCAAAGCCTGCTGGGATTTTTCCACCTTGGCTTTGAGTTCCTGTAGCTGCTCCTCCATGTCGGCCGAAGCATGACGGGTAAATTCGTTCCGCTCTTCAAAGTTGGAGTTCGTATAGTTATCGATCAACTGATTGACGGCTCTTGCCGCCAGCTCCGGATTATTGCTCTCATAGCTTACGGCGAGAATGCGGCTGTCCTTCAGTGGTTCAATCGAAAGACCCTCTTTAAAACCCTCGATCAAAGCCGTTTTGCGCGCTGCGGCCGTTTGGGCTGGCGTTTGCCCTGGAATTTTCGGCATTCCGGCGGCTCCCCCATCAGGGTCCATACCAAGCTGTTCCAGGGTTGTAGAGGCGAGCTTGTTGCTCTGGAGAACCTGGATTTGGGTGGTCAGGAAAGTATAATCATCACCACCCGTCTGGCGGTAAGCCTCACTGAGGGATTGAAGTTGAGGAGTTGTGGTCTCCACCTCCACAGTTGCCGTCGCCTTATAGACGGGAGCCATTCTAAAGGTGTAAATTCCCGTCAAGACCGCCACTGCCACCGTCGCAACAATAATGGTGGTAAGTCGCTTCATCACGATGAGCCAGAAGGAGGCAAAGGTGAAGTGGGATTCACTTCCCTGCGCCTCTAATTCCAGCGTGGTCGGGTTAAAGCTGCTGATCCTCTGGGGAAATTGGCGTTCAATAGGCGATAATGAATCGTTGTCAGGCACCTTCAAACTCCCTCTAGTAATAAATTCCAGTCCGTAAGATCTGGAGCATTTACGCTCCTTAGCGATAAATCATCAAGGCCGACCCGCCCGTGGATGCAACCGAAACAGCCGCCGTGGTAGCGGCGTGGAGGGCTTTGAGGCCGCCGCTTTCAGGCACAAAGAGAATATCGTCGGGAACCAAGCGTATATCAGAGATCTTTCCCTTCACCATGCCTTTGTAATCAACAGGAATTTCCTGTCGCTTTTCTCCCTGGATTGTGGGATCCCTGCGCAGAATGACAATGCTGCCTCTCTTGGCAATGTTACTCACATCGCCTGCCATCGCTAGCGCCTTCAATACCGTGACGTGCTGGCGTGCATCGCTAAGGACATATCCCCCCGGGCGTACCACCGCACCTAAAACATAAATGAGCTCAGCTCGCTGGACGGTGACATGATCGCCGGGATAGAGAAAAATGTTGGTGGAATCGTCGCCCGTCTCCACCAGTTTGCGAATATTCAAGGTGAACGACCGACTATGGGCCGATGGGTTCACCGCACCCGTTTGGGCGCTGTCAGCAAGATCGGCGCGTGCCCCGACTTCTCCCCGCGTGACGATCACATCATCGCCAGCGGTGGGGGCGAGCCCCCCCGACTTAACCAGTACATCAATTAAACGTGTCGGGCCATAGATCGGGTATGCATTGGCAGTTTTCACTTCTCCGGAAACTAGCACCGTGTGCAACCGGGTCTCCTTGAGTGAAACTGAAACCTGGGCGTTATTGAGCATGCCGGCGTCATGAAATTTGGTGGCAATGACGTGGGAAAGCTGGTCGAGCGTTTCTCCCGAGGCGGAAATGGGTTCGGACAGAAGGGGCAGAGTTAAGAAACCGTTGGAACTAACTCGATAGGTTCGGCTGACCTCAGGCACATCCATAACCTGAATATCCAATAGATCTTCCGGGCTTATCGTGTAATCCCCATCAGCATTCTTTTGCGAGTCGGAGGACGCCGTGGCGGCGACGGCCGGCTTCGCGGCATCCAGAGATTGGGTTGCAGCCCCTGCCGTTCCTTCCTGACACCAAACCCTAGTCATCCCCATCAGAAAATAAACTGCGAGTCCTAGACCGCATGCCTTTATAAGGGCTCGACGCCCACCGACCTTAACCCACTCACAACCCATAGGCCCCACCTCACTCCAAATCTCATCCTCACTAATCCCGGTCAATTCCTGATGCTCCCGCTTGCGCTTTCCCTGGTTTACGAGTAGGCGATTTAGAGGCTTTTTAGGCTGGCAATCCACTCATATAAAATACTAGGGGATTGCCAGGTGATCCGCATCTTCCCGCTTTCCGAGAAACCAACCCCCGGCTGTGAAGTCAAAGAAAGATGTTCAATTCACCCGACGGAAGGATCGAAGGCCTCAGAATGGCACGGTGAATGAAATCGCTGCCTGTCTCTCCGTGCATTTCATGGATTGCGTGAAGAGAGGCCGTTCGCCGAATCCGGCAAGAAAAAACAGTTCCCCCATGCCATCTTTATCCCAGATGCTCTTCTCAGCCTCTTTAGTATGAAGATAACACCCTGTATATACGCAGGCCCTGGTTCTCGTAAGCAATTGTGGCACCTAAAATAACGCCGTGGCACGGGCTGGCGCAGCTATCGAGTTCCGGCAAGTTGCGCTAACTAATTTCGTCGGCATTTAGTATAGGTCTACGTTTCCACATTGTCAACATAAGGCAGGGCTTAACCTCACTTGCGCGCGCGGTTGAAGAAGACCGACATTTTCTGACGTTTGGCAGCCGATAAAGCTGGTCGAAGGGCCGCCCCAAAGGCTTGCCTGGCTCCCCCATCCCAAAAGCCACGGCTATGGCGGAAGAGATGTTGAGCCCTTTGGCTGCGCCTGTCTGGCCGCTAAACACAACTTTTGCTGATATGTTCTTATTCTTTCTCTTCTTCTAGCTGCACTGGTCACCCAATGGTATACTAGTCGGGTTGCCGCAGCTCATTATTGTGCTCTGGGGGTTTGCTCCTGGGCGCAGGCGGGTGCGAAGCCAGGGAGAGGTGTCCGAGTGGCTGAAGGAGCACGCTTGGAAAGCGTGTTCACGAGCAATCGTGACGTGGGTTCGAATCCCACCCTCTCCGCCATTTATCCTTTCAGTACATGCGCATTCCAGCATTTGGATTCTTGCCGGAGCTGAACATGAGGATCATGCCCCCCTAACCAAGTTCAGCATGGGAACAATCCTCCCAACCATCCCATTAATCCTTCAGCGCAAGAATAATTGAGGTTTAGGGACGCAATCCTGCAAAGGCAAGGCTTGCCGATTGTATCGTTGCTGCTACATCACCTTCGCTGTGGGCTGTTGACATAAAAGCGGCCTCATATTGCGAGGGCGGAAAGTAAATCCCCATTTCTAGAAGAAACCGGAAGAATAATCCGTAGGCAGATGTGTCCGCCTTCTTGGCGCTGGCGTAGTCGGTAACGGCATCGGGGGTGAGGAAAGCTGTGAACATTGAACCGACGCGGTTCACCGTCAAACCCACGCCCTGCCGCGCTGCTTCTGCGGCAAGCCCATTCGTAAGTTTCTCCGTCAGTGAATTCAGCCGTTCGTAGATTCCCGGGCGGCGGAGGATTTCCAGTGTCTTCAGCCCCGCTGCAACCGCCAGGGGATTTCCTGAAAGCGTCCCCGCCTGATATACCGGTCCAGCCGGCGCCACCAGATCCATCAGTCGCGCTTTGCCACCGTATGCGCCCACGGGCAAACCGCCCCCAATCACCTTTCCGAGCGTGGTCATATCTGGATCAATCTTGTAGAGCTGTTGAGCTCCACCATAAGCGACACGAAAACCTGTCATCACCTCGTCGAAGATCAGCACCGTTCCTTGCTCCTGGGTCAACGTCCGCAATTTCTGTAGGAAGCCCAGGCGCGGGACCACACACCCCATATTTCCCACCACCGGCTCCACAATCACTGCTGCCAGTTCATTGCGGTGCACGCGGAAGGTCTCTTCCAGCGCCGTTAAATCGTTGAAGGGCACGGTAATGGTAAGTTGGGCCAACGCCTGAGGCACGCCCGGACTGTCAGGCAAGCCCAGCGTGGCAACGCCCGAACCCGCCTTCACCAGCAGGCTGTCGCCATGCCCGTGATAGCAGCCTTCGAATTTCAAAATCTTGTCGCGCCCGGTTGCCGCCCGAGCCACTCGCAGCGCGGAAAGCGTCGCCTCCGTGCCGGAGTTCACCAGGCGGACGCGTTCGATGGAGGGATAGGCCTCCACAATGCGCTCCGCCATTTCCACTTCCCGCGGGGTGCAGGCACCAAAACTTGTTCCTGTTTCTGTCGCTCGCGTCAGTGCCTCCACCACTTCCGGATGGGCGTGGCCCAGGATGAGCGGCCCCCAGGAGAGCACGTAGTCAATGTAACTCTTAGCATCGACGTCGGTCATGGATGCGCCTTTACCGCTGGCCATAAAGATGGGGTCAGCACCCACAGAACGAAAAGCACGCACCGGAGAATTAACTCCGCCCGGCATAAGCCGCCGGGCGTTGTCGAATAGCATTTGTGATTTAGTTGGCATGAATTAGGTTTCCTGATTCTTTGTGCCACAGCCATCTTGGCCGTTCTCGCCTTCACTGGCGTGACACACCTGTCAAAATACCGGACAGCAGGGCTTTCCGCACCCGCCCCAGACCCGTCTCGAGAAGCGTCCGGGCCATGCCCATTTGGAGCCGGGCAAAGAGGCCCAGGTAAGACTGGGAACCCTCAATGAGGTCCTGCATTACCTCAAGAAGCTTACGGCTGTGCGTGCCGAACTCTATCATGCGCGTGGTGACGCCGCCACCCAGAAACTCTCCGTGATAGAACATCCTGCCCAGGCGCGCACCCAGCGCCAGGGAGCGGCCGAAGTCGTTCCGCACTCGCTCCGGATAAGCTTGGGGCAGATCCTCCAGTAAGGTCTCAGCCAGCAGTTCACCGGAACGCATGGCATAATAAATCCCTTCACCCGTTACGGGATCCACCAACCCGCCAGCGTCTCCCGCCAGCGCCCACCCCTGCCCCGCAAGTCGTAGTTTGCCCCAACTTTCCACAGATAGTGACGGCAGCAGATGGCTGTATATTCGCTCCGGGTCGGGAGGGTAGCCGGATTTTTGCATGAACATACCCAGCCGAGCGCGCAGCTCAGGCATGGTCCCCTCACTCATCTTGGCGCCAATACCCACTGAGACGTGGTCCGGCCGGGGGAACGCCCAGGCATACCCTTCAAATTTCTCGTAAAACCGCACTCGCAGCAGCTCGCAAGGAACTGGCAGGTAATAGCCGAAGGTCAGCATGAAATCGCGCGCGGCAAAATCTTCTGTCAACACTTGTCGCAGGCGGGATCGGGCGCCCCCTGCCAGCACCACAAAATCAGCGCGATAGGTCCTCCCGCGGCCGTCCAACTCCCATCCCGAGTCCCCGCGCCGCAGCGCGACAATGCGATCCGCCACAACCTCCGCGCCTGCGTCTTCAGCCCGCCGCAGAAGCAAGTGATTCAACGTTGCGCGCGAATAGATGGCCAGGGGAGACCGCAGGCGAAAACGCATTGCCGCGCCCGTCGCGGCGATGAACTCCGCATCGTGCAATAACTTCGCGCCACCCGCAGCCTCTGCCAGAAAGGGATATTTGCGCAAAACCTTGTGGCTAAGGCCGCCGCCACAGGGCTTCTCCCAGCCCAGTTTCTCTTCGAAGACAACCACGCGATTCGCGCTGCCGCCGTGACTGCCAAGTCCCCAGCCCTGCGCCAGCTTCTCAGCGGTTGTAGCTCCCGCCGGCCCACCTCCGATGATCGCGATAGTGCGTGCACTCATTCCCCTGATTCTAACCCGAATTCTCCATAGCGTGCATTTGGAAGGTGCCACTTTTCGTGAACGATCCCCGTGCTTGCGCATGGGAACGGCTGGGCGCAGAATGGAAAATGCTAGCTTTTCTCATCGTATCGTTATGACGATCTATCCGCGCACGCCGTTCAACTTTGCTCAGACTCTGCGGTTTATCCTGGCGCCCCCTCCTCTGCTCAATGGGCGGACGTTCGCCCCGTTGCTCGATTACTTTGTGGACGGCGAATACCGCCGCACGCTCTACCTCGGCGAACAGATCGTCCTTTATGGAGTGCGGGAGGTTGCCCGCTCCAGAAAACCCGCGCTCCGGGTAAGGATTCTGGCAGGCCCGAATCACGATCAGGCACATCAGGCTGCAGCGGCGGAGGTGAAGCGCCTATTCTCCACGGATTTTGACCTCCAACCCTTCTATGAGTTAGCGCAGAGGGACCCGGTGCTCCGCCAGCTCATCGTTTACTTCCTCGGCATGAGGATTCCGCAAGCCCCGCGAGTCTTTGAGATTCTCATTTCCGCCATCATCGAGCAGCAGGTGAACCTATCATTCGCTCACAAGGTGAAGAAGGCACTGATCGACGCGCACGGCCGTTCGGTTGAATTCGAAGGCCTGCGCTATAACGCGTTTCCCGAGCCCGCGGCGCTGGCGGCTACGACCCCCAGCGAGCTGCTGCCCCTCCAAGTTTCCGGTCCCAAGGCTCGCTACATCATCGCGATTTCGCGTCTCGCCCTCGACCGTGCGCTGGACCTCGAAAATCTGCGGCATCATGAACCGCAAAACGCCCACAAAAAACTCCTGGAATTGAAAGGGGTGGGGCATTGGACGGCACAGTATGTGGGACTCCGGGCTCTGGGACACTTGGATTGCCTGCCTGCTGCCGACGTAGGCTTGCAAAAAGTCATCCACTATTTCTACGGATTGCGCAAAAGGCCTACGCCCGAACGTGTGCAAAGGATGGCACGGGGATGGCAAGGTTGGCGAAGTTACGCGACGTTTTACCTCTGGCTTACGTACTGGGAAAACGCTGAGTGGAAGAATCGGGTGCGGGAGGAGATCCGCTCGCAGAGCTAATGCAGCCCAGCCCACGGCGGTTTGTGCGTTGGAGTGATTCCCTAAGGACAGCAGCCGGGGCCGCCAGGCCAACCGCACTGTTTCCACAACTTTTCCCAATTCCAAATTCCCGACGTGACCGCCATCGGCAAGGGGAATCCTAGCTGATGCGCGAGCATGCACACCTGCCCGCGATGGTGGGCTTCGTGAGAGAGCATGTAGCACAGCATTTCCGGCCCCATAGGCCAAGGCGCAGCCCAGCCGTCCCGGCGAAACTCACCGATTCGGCCTCCACCACCGAGTGCTTTAGTAAGCATCTTTGAGCTCAGAGCAGCGCTCCGTGCCAGTCCCGCCCGGGCCTGTTGCGGAGTGCAGTGCGCGCGGTTGAGCTGGGGTGGGACCTTCAAGTGCGGAGCGGTAAGCCTGACCCACTTACAGCGCACATTGTGCAGGTGCGTGAAGATCGCGGCAATGGTGCGGACCTTGCCGGGCGGCTTGGCTCTCCAGGCGGCAGGGTCAAGATGCTCGATCAGAACCTGGTTCATGCGGTCATTGGCGGTGAAGATCCGGGCTGCGGCTCGGCCGAGTTGAACCTTGGGTTGACGTGTGGTCACGGGTTCCTGTTCCCTGCCCTATCATACTTCCGAGCCAGCGAAAATGACCGGCCAATTTCGCGTGCCCTGTGCGGCTGGCGCATCTCTGAAACGGGAATCGGTGTCAAGCGGATTTTGGGTCGCGGTTGACAAGCGTCTCCTCACAGCTTCAGAATGACCTGCAGCCGGCGAAGCGGAGGCGGGCTCTGCTGGNNGCTGGCGAGCAACCCGCCGAGGAATAACCGGTCGGAGGCTGATCGTAAGAAGAACCACGGGGGCGGTGAAACAGCCGCCCCTCCTCCCTGGGGTACGAGATCTTCCCCATGCCTGAGAAAACGCGCACGGGGTCTCGATCCCATCTCCGGGAGGGTTTTGCCACTCCAAAGCATGCACTATCGTTGTCGCCTCTGCCGCGTCGTGCCTGGGGTCTTATCCGGGCGCTGCAGAAGACGCGGTGACCCAGGGGGTATCGCCCAGGGATTCCCTGGCCCCCCCTTGGCCGTGGCCGACGAGAGCAAGTCTCGACCGGCCTTTTTTGAAACCCGGAGCCCAGGACGTGGGCTCTGCCCTCTGATCGCGATGTTGCCGGCCGGTGCGCCGGTTCCAGTCATCTCTGCAGGATCACTCGGGCGGGTCGCGCCCGAGGCCTCAAGTTGTTATTCGGGAGCCGCTCCTGATCAGAGCACGGGCTTGGTGTCCCCAGCGCCAGCACAGGCTTACGGCTCCAGCTTGCCGGACCTCCGGCCCCAACGTTCGGCCGGGAAAGGTTCTCTGTGTTTCAAAACTCCATAGACGCAGCGGGCGACCGAGCACGCCACCGCCGTTTTGGCCACATGGGGCTTTTTGTGAGCACGGCGCAAGCTCCAGTAACGCTGGCCCAGCGGGCTCTTGCTGCGCGTCACGCAGTTGGCGGCGGTGATCAAGGCCCAACGCAGCCAGGCAGAACCCTGTCGTGTGATGTGGACCTGGATCGAGACCACTCTGCTCTCGTACGAGCTCGATACGATGCCGGTGGTGTTCACCAGCGCCGCGGCACAGGGAAAGCGCTCGAGCGTACCGATCTCGCCCCAGATGATGGCCGCCAGGATGTGCCCAATGCCGGGAATCGTCCGCAACAGTTTAACTTCGGGAAAGAGGGCGGCGTGCGCCGCCAGGTTCTGTTCACTCGTCTCCCGCTCGGTGTGAAGAAAATCGTAGAGACGAAACAACTGTTCAAAGCACTGCCCAACCGGCTCGGGCAACGCCTGTTGCCGGATCCAGTCCCGCCCGGCCGTACTGATCGGACTTTTGTCCGGGCGTAGTCCATGCATCGATTCAGCCAGTCAGCTCATAAAAACTCCCCCGCCGGTTGGAGCGCCTGCTCAATGGTGTGGCGAGCATCCTGCTTGAACTGATCTTGCATGTAAGGGTGCGCCGCAAGGAATTCTCGGAGTTCTTTGGCCTTGTTGAGGAAACCCTGGTCATTCGCCCGCGCGGGGTCCTCCTTCAATTGGTCCGCGATCCATTTGTGATTCTGCAAGAACAACTTCAACGCATCGAAGTCCGAGGCATGAGGATCCGCAGCGCCCGGCTGAGGTTCGTCTGCCGCCAAGGCCTGCACACGCTGCATAAAGCCGCTGGGGTCGGCGCGGAATTGAGCCTGCACATAAGGGTGCGAGTTCAGGAATTCTTCCAATACGCGATTTCCTTTCACAAAACCTTTATCGTTGGCAAGGGCGGGGTTCTGTCCCAGCTTGCCGTTGATCCAGGGATGAATGGAAAGAAAATGCTTGAAATTCCGCATCTCCTGGTCCCCTACAGAGTTGTTCGATGATCTCACGTTGCCCTGTTGAGCGCGGGACATCACAGCACTCGCATCAATCTTGAAGTTGGATTGGAGGAATGGGTGGGCGTCGAGAAATTGTGGGAGCTCAGGACTGTGGCGCAGGAAGCTCGGGTCATTGGCAAGGGATGGATTCTCGCGTAATTTATTGGCAATCCAGGGATGGTTGGCGAGGAATTGCTTGAAACCCAGCATCTCCTGCCGGACGGCCGGGTTGTCCCAATCGATCGCTTGAGGGCGCAGTTCCGGCAGCCCCACCAATAAAAATACGAAGGCAACGATCGACACTGCCCATTTGGCATTAACAGTACGCATCATCTCGAGGCTCCTGGAAAGACCTTGGCCAGAATTTCCATCATGCATTTCGACCTGACTGAAAACATACGACCGTTCGCTTCCAAATGCAATCTCCCGCAGTGTCGTCGTCACAGGATATTGATGCATGAGTTCGCGGGATTGACCCAGGCGCCTTGGAGAGAACCAAACTGGGGCGGTCGACAGGGCGACATGGTGGCATCCCGCTCCAATCAATCAATGCCAATCCTCAACTTGACCTTGCATTCAAACACCTCCGTGTGTATGGTTTCGTCGGCTGGGAAACAAGGACAGGAATTCCAGCCGGGCTGGCGAGCCTCAAGGTGGATTCCTTATGAAGAATCATGGCAACCCTCGCAATTTTCCCAAGGCAAAACACTGTGGCTTTCGTGCCGCGGCAATCGCCGGCATGAACTTACTTGTGGGCACATTCCTGGCACTTGCATTCCCGGCGGACGCACGGGCGCAGCAGTTAGATTCCGCCGCTCGCCTGGCTCCCCTCACCGATCAGCTACGCGTGGGCGCGGAGTATTTCCTGAACCGCACGGATACGGCGGAAAGCGTGCGCCATGACTTCCAGATGATGCACCAATACGGACTGACCATTGCCCGCATTTTCATTGTCTGGGATGACATTAAGCGCCAGCCTGACCAGTGGGATTTTCATCGCTATGACTGGATTTACGACGCGGCGCAGGAATCCGGCATAAAGATTGCCGCCACGCTCTGCGCGGAAGATCCTCCAGGCTGGATGAAACTGACGCCCTTCTATCATCACCGCATGAACTTGAATGACCCCAAACTGCGCGAACAGGCCGCGATTTACCTTGAAAAAGTTGTGAGCCGCTACCGGAATCACCCGGCGCAGGGTCCGTGGCTGTTGATGAATGAACCCGGCCTGGAGGTCAATTATGAGGGGGCCACGATGGAGGCCTTCGGCAAATGGCTGGAGGAACGCTACGGCTCCGTAGACCGGCTGAACCAGCGCTGGTTCCAACCATTGGGGAAATTCTCCGACGTGCAATTGCACCCTGACCAGTGGGATTCACATTGGACCGATTACGGTTCATTCATCGATTGGAAGGAGTTCAATATCGACGATCTTTGCGGCTTCCTGCGCTGGATCGAACAGCAGATTCGGGCTTTGGACACAATGCATGCAACGCACATCAATCCACCCGCATTGATTAGCAACCTGGCGGCGCGGGGTCAGGACCCGTGGAAGGAAGGCAAGTCCGTAGATTTTATGGGTACGTCTATTCATCCCGCCTGGAACTTCAGCGAATACGATCGCAGCGAATTCGGCCTGCCTTTCGCCTACTGTCTTGACCTGCTTCGCAGCGCGTCAGGAAAACGACCGTGGTGGGTGACCGAACTCCAGGGCGGACCCACCATCTATACCGGACACCGGTCCATGAATCCTACGCAGAGTGAAATCACCCGGTGGATGTGGGACTCTTTCGGGGCAGGCTCTCGCGCCGTGGTCTTCTGGCTATGGAATCCGCGGGTGCTGGGAAACGAGGGGGGCGAATGGGGTCTGGTGAACCAGGACGGTGAGCCCTCGACCCGGGTGGAAGCGGTGAAAGCGCTCGCCGACGCGCTGAAGCGCCTGCCCGAACTCGCTCAGGCCAAGGCGGAGGCGCGGCAAGTAGGAATCCTATACAACCCCGAAACCCTTTTGTTGATGGAGTTGGATGGCCGCCCGCAGGCGGACAAGCAGCGCGAAAAGGAGCCTTTATGGTCGCTGGAGGGAACCTATGCGGCACTTGAGCAGGCGCACATCCCAATGGACTTCGTGCATCTCGACGAATTGAAATCCGGAGCGGCGCAGCGATATAAGGTTCTCTACCTGCCCTATTCCTATGCACTCGATGACGGCGCTGTGGAGGCACTGCGGACCTACGTGCGGAACGGCGGAACGGTATGGGCCGATGGCCTGCCGGCGTGGAAGAACGAGTACGGCGAACTGCGGCCCAGAATTCCCGGGGGCCTGGGCGATGTGTTTGGCGCCGAGGTGAGTGACATCGATCCCGTGGAAGAACCCTTTTCCGTCACCGCCGCAAACGAACAGGGCGGAGAACTTTGGCGGCTGCCTCTGGTGATGAAGGGCGGGCGGGCACTGGTGCGCGATCGCGACGGCAAGGCCTTTGCGGTGAAGCATCAATTCGGCAAAGGTCAGGCCATCTACTTTGCCTCTGCCGTGACCCTTGCCTACCGGCACAAGAATAACCCGATCGTCCAGAATTGGATTGTGCAACCTGCCCTGGCTGCAAATGCCGGCTCTACGGTAACGTTGGAAACGGGCTCCGGGAAGATTTCCTTCCGTGGGCTTGAAGGTCCGGGGACTGCTTTCGCGGTGCTTTCCAACTGGGGAGCATCGGGCACCGTGGTGGTCAGTTTCTCCGGTAACTACAGGAAGGTCGTGAACGCACTTTCGGACGCCCCCGTCACGTCCGCCCGAGTTCAGGGGAAAACCGTGGTGACGCTGCCCCTTCCGCCGGAAGCGGTACTGGTTCTTGAAGCGCGCACTGACTAGCTTCGCATTTGCGAGCCGAGCATGTACCACAAGGCAAGGCCGAGCCCGACCCCAAAGTGGGGTTGAATGATGGCAAAATAGACAAGGAAGATGAGCCAGGGAATAAAGACCAGTCGGGCGTGATGAAGCAGGTAATCGGTAAGCAAAAGAAGGAAGAATCCTCCAAAAGCTCCCACCACGCACCCAAGGAGATCCAGAAGACCATAATGCTCGGGGCGTTTGATGAATCGATGGATTCCTGCGGCAACAAAAAACGCGCCCAGAATGATCATGCCCAGCGCATAGCCCTTTTCGCTCAGGAACCAATGCCTAGCGCCGGTCATCATCTGTTTTAGGGAGCCCATGATTGTCAGCCTCGCAGGCAGTATAAGCGGGGAAGAATTGCGCAGCAAATCCCATGGCCGAAGCGGAGAAATGTCATGACCCAAACCCTTCAGCCCCATCCCACGATTGTCCAGGCAGAACATGTGTTGAATGAGGTCTATCTGCCGCGCATCCTCCGCTGCTTGGAAGAGCTATCCCTTGAGCAGATCTGGTGGCGGCCCAACGAAGCTTCAAACAGCGTGGGAAATCTGATGCTGCATCTGGAAGGCAACGTCCGGCAGTGGATAATTTCAGGTTTGGGCGGTGCCCCCGACCTCCGCCAACGCGACCAGGAGTTCAGTGAGCGTCGTCCGATGCACCGGCAGGCACTTCGTAACCGCCTGCAAAAGACCGTCGGTGAAGCGTGTCGCATCCTTCATCAGCTTTCAGCCGAAAATCTTGAGCGGGTTCACGCGATTCAGAAATACCGAGTGACAGGATTGGAGGCCGCTTTCCACGTGGCGGAACACTTCTCCCACCACGCTGGGCAGATCATCCTGCTCACCAAGATGGTGACGGGAAAAGATCTAAAGTTCACCCAACTTCCGGGGGAGAAGAGGAATAGACCGGGAAAACTCCCGGCATGGTGACGGTGTAGCGAGTCCTACTGGAGCACATGCACCTGTTTGGCTTGGACCACCATCGAACCAGCGGGGATGTTGACCCCATTAATAGTAGTCGCGTTAGGCTCATAGTAAGGCATGCCCTTCACCACCAAGGTGTTTAAGGAGGTTATGGCAGCCAACCCGGTGACATTAAGATAAGTCGTCTGGCCATTGGTGACAACGTAGATAGGGACTCCATTCAAAAGGGTGCAGCAGGGGGTAAGAATAAAAACGCCAGTGGCGTCATCCGACCCAATCGCCAACGTCGAATTCAGAGTCCCTTGCATGGACTGCAATTTCAGATAAATCGCAGTGGGTTCAACAGTGAAAGGCGAAGCTGAGGGTGTGCCCGGGGTCGTGCTGGGAGGTTTGGTATAAGCACCGTGAACCACAAGCTCCTGACCAACAGACAGATTCGCCGGCCCAAAAGAGAGATTGGCAAAATTCGGCCCAAGAACGGAGGCTTGATAGGTGGGACCGTCCGTCAGATCCACCTGGAAAATCGTATCATTGGGAATGGTGCCTGTATCGTCTGGCTCGGCCTCATGCACCCACAAATTCAGTTGTTTGGGGTTGCCAGCGGAATCCGTCTGAATGGACGTAATGGGACCGATCAGGGCCGTGCTGGGTGTAACCCCTGATTCTCTGGGAAAGGGGTTTTCCACTGCCTGTACTTCCACTGTATTCCCCGCAAAATTCCCCTGAGCATCAAGAGTGACGTCGGCCTCCACGTAGCTGTCAGGAAGAAGGTGGCCGAGGTCGGTAAAGCCGACTTTGTTAGTGGTGGCCGATAGATTTATCGGTATTTGCGGCGCGTCTGCTGTGGAAGGTGAAAGGACTTGCATTTCGAAACTTCCGATATAGTTGGCATTGGCAGTGGTGTTGGTGTTGGAAATACTCCTGACAAATCCCCACAAGTCATCGATCTCGCCAAATCCATTAGGATTGACAACTCCCGTAGTGCTGGTCGCCAACAACTGGGTGATATTCATGACGGGGGTGATCGTTCCATTGATGTTCCCGGAAGCATCGGTTCCCAGCATGCGCAGCACGTCAAAATCAAGCACCATAACGTTGGGTTGGCCCGCCGTGATTACCAGGGGCGGATTGATGGTAACGATGGGCTTGGAGTTGGTGAAAGTGGCGGAGTAAGAATGCACCGGCGGGTTCAAGGTGGGGTCGTAGGCGGCCAATTGCGCCAGCTCAAAACTAAAATCGGCATAGCCATAGCTTCCTGTCTTCACCGGATATGAATAGAGAATTGTGTCAAAATCCCTGAGTTGAGTGAGGTTCAAACGGATTTCCGGAGCATAGGCGGAAGTGGTATTCAGGTACGGCGTTATCGGGCCACCTTGAATCTGGGTAAAGTTCAAGTCCTCCACAACGACGGCGGCAGAAATCGCGTTGCAAATCGGCACGTCATGCACAATCGTAATCAAATTGCCCGTAGTGGGCTTGGTTGTCGTCGTAGTCGTAGTCGTAGTTGTAGTGGAAGTAGAACCGCAACCTGTCAACATTCCGGCGAGCAGTGCCACACCAATAATCTTCGCCAACCTACCTTGGGGCATCCGTCTCAAGTGTCTCCTTCAATCTATGTCTGGGAATGTCACATTGCCGCGACAAGCTGGGAACCCTGGCTGCGCCCTCATGAGCATCAGCAAAGACCCGCGCCTCTTCCTCAGATGATGTTACCACGCATGGGGTTTTCCGCATGCCGGGATGAGAAAACCAGGATTTTGATAAATACAGTGAATTGGCCGCGGAAGGCAAGAGGTATTCCACAGGCAATCATTCGGTGAATTCGTGGCAGGGCGAGAAACCGCTTCTCCCTCGGACCCCGAGTTGTATTCCATTCCTGGCCGCAATAATTATACTAAACTTTTCGCTAACAACGCCTTCCGCCAACCGTCGCCCTCCACTCGGTGGTCCGCAATGGAAAGGTAAAGTCCCCCATTACCGGCTATTTCCTTTCTTCTTTGCGGCGGCGGAGAAAGGTGGGCTTATCCAGATCTTCTTCCTCGTTAATATTCTCGACAGTCACCGTGACGGGAGGCGGGACTTCGACCGGAAGTTTCTCTTTTCTCGCCTCATGGTTTTTAACAATCTGCTGTGCGGTGCGGATCCCCACGGACGGTGAGGTAAGCGGCTTAATGCCCATCCTTTCGGACTTTATCCCCGTGGCGATGACCGTTACTTTGACGGCATCCCCCATCGACTCATCGTGGACAGCACCAAAGATAATGTTCGCGTTCTCCGCAGCCGCCTTTTGCACGATCGTGGAAGCCTCATGCACCTCATACAGTGTAAGCTTGTTTGACCCGGTTATGTTCAGCAAAATTCCGTGCGCGCCGTTTATGCTGGCATCCTCGAGCAACGGGCTGGCCATCGCGAGGTTGGTGGCATCCACTGCCCGATTCTCTCCACTGGCAACCGCCGTCCCCATCACCGCGTATCCCATACCTTCCATAATGGTTTTGATGTCGGCAAAGTCACGGTTAATGATTCCGGTGATGGTGATGATGTCGGAAATTCCCTGCACCCCCTGCCGGAGGATGTCGTCGGCAATGCGAAACGCCTCAAAGAAGCTTGTGCCCTTATCGACGAATTGCATCAGCCGCTCGTTGGGAATGCAGATGACGGTGTCAACACCTTGGCTCAGTTCTGCCAAACCCTGCTCCGCCTGCATCATGCGGCGCTTCCCTTCGAAGGCAAAGGGCTTCGTCACCACGGCCACAGTAAGTGCGCCCAATTCCCGCGCCAGACTGGCAACGATAGGAGCGCCCCCCGTCCCCGTTCCACCGCCCAGTCCGGTGGTGACAAACACCATGTCCGCGCCTTCCAGGGCTTCAATGATTTTCTCGGTATCCTCCAGTGCCGCCCGGCGACCAACCTCCGGGTTGCCCCCCGAGCCTAATCCCTTGGTGAGCTTGGCCCCCAATTGAATCTTGAGAGGGGCGTTGGAGGACTGGAGCGCCTGGGCGTCAGTGTTGGCCACAAGAAAGTCCACACCCTTGACATCGGCTGCAATCATGCGGTTGACCGCATTGCCCCCGCCGCCACCAACTCCTATCACCTTAATTTTTGCGCCGTCGCGCAGTTCGTCCGAGAAATCCACCCGGAGGTCCCCCAAGTTGCTGTCACTCCCCATGATGGCTCCTTCCTCAATTGCGTCAGTTACTCATCGGGTCATACGGCCCAAGGACCACATGTCCTTCCATGGCAGGACGACCAGACGACTCAGCCCTTACCTCGTATGCTATTCAACAACTTTCCCCACAGCCCTGTGGGTTCTTTGGCGTCTCGCAGCAATCTTTGGTGGTATCCATAAATAGCCAGCCCCACCACGGTCGAAAAGGCAGGATCAGGCAGCGTATCCCCCATCGCCTCCAGCCCTCCGGGGATCGCAACCCGGGCGGGCATTCCGAAAACCGGTTCCGCAAGTGCAGCCAGGTTACCGAACTTGGCCCCGCCACCGGTCAAAACCACGCCTGCCCCCAATTGTTTCTCGCAACCCGAGCGGCTGATTTCAGCCTGAATCAACTCCAGCAATTCCAATGCACGCGGTTCGATAATTTCACTCAACGTCGCATAAGTCACCACGCGCGAAGGCCTCTCACCCACACTGGGAACCTCCACCATGGTGTCCCCGAGCTTGGCGTAGTCGCCCTCTCCCCAAGCCTTCTTCATCTTTTCCGCTTCGGGAATGGGAGTGCGCAATCCCACCGCAATATCGTTGGTGAAGTGTTCGCCGCCAACAGGAATTACAGCGGAGTGCCGCACCACTCCGCCGACATAAATAATCATGTCGGTGGTGCCGCCCCCAATATCGACAAGGGCCACTCCCAGCTCACGTTCATCTGCCGTCAGACACGCTGCGGCATCGGCCAGAGGCTCAAAGACTGTGCCCAGCACTTCCACGCCGGCATGATTTACGGCCGTCACCACGTTCTGATGGGCGGAAATGGAGGCCGTCACCAGATGCACGTTCACCTCCAGTCGCGCCCCCACCATGCCCACTGGATCCCGGATGCCATCCTGGGCATCGAGCAAGAACTCCTGAGGAAGTACTTCCAAGAGCTGGCGATCTTCTGGCAGCGTGATGCCTTGAGCAATCTGGCTGACACGCCTCATATCCTCCCGCTCCACTTCGCGGGTGGCCGCGCCAGACTTACCCAGCGTGATTGCCCCCTGGGAATTCACCCCTTTAATATGCGCGCCGCCCACCCCGACGTAAGCAGATTCGATGGATACCCCCGCGGCGGCTTCCGCGGCCTCCAGCGCCTTCTTCACCGCAAGCGCCGTCAGATCAAGGTTAACGATCATGCCCTTGCGCCAACCCTTGGATTCCGCAATGCCCAGGCCCGCCAATTCTAGCTTCCCTTCCAAGTTCGGCTTGCACACGAGTGCACAGGTTTTGACCGTGCCCAAGTCGAGACCGACGATAAAATTGCTTTTTCGAGCCAAGCTTTGCCTAATCCTTTCGATCACTGCTGGCATTGGCTGCCCCATCCTTGGACGGGACTGAAGTCAGGGGATCCACAACAACCTGATTCCGATACCGCAAATCCACTGAGTCAAGTTTACCATTCGATCTCTGAATTTCCGGGAAGAGGACGAGAAAACTGCGGAAACGTTGGAGAAAATCCTTCTGCCCAAAATGCACCTGGATGGTTTGTTGCCCGTTAATCATAAGGGCTTTCAAGTCCTCACGATCTGTCAGGTAAACTTCTGATATCATCCACCCGGCGCGGGGAGCTTCCACTCCCAATTGCCCCATGAAATCCAGGTAAAGAGCCATGCGGTTGCGGCGATCGTCAAGGCTGGCGACATTATCCAGACCATAAAGCACAGGGAAATCAAATGCTCCGTTGTCGGGCTTATCCAACAGCATTCCGTCCTCATCAACAAGACTCACACGCCCACTGACATTTGCATAGGCCACGGGTGCCCGTTCCGTAATATGCACCAATAAACCGTGAGGTAATATGCGGGTTACCGATGCTGCATGTACCCATGGCAGAGTCTCCACCCCATGTCGCTGTACTTCCAGGGACATATGGAAAACATTGGTTCCTGTTCTGATATTTCCTGTCAAGGGCAGCCCCAAAGCTCCCAGAACCTCATCCCGTGAAACAAAGTGGTTACCCGTCACCACGATGTCTTCCGGAGAAGCCAGTACAAAAACAGGGGAGGTCAATGCGAACGTTGCCAGGACATAGCCCGCGAATCCAACGGGAAGGAGCACAGCGATCACGAACAATGCGATGCGCACCCGCCGCGAGATCCGGCTGCGCCGCATGGGAACCGATTTCTGCCGCCGCAAATACGGAGAATCCTCCATCGGATCCAGCAAATCCGGGAGAGGTAGCGCGTTGGGTTCAGCCACTTCCATAATTGTTCACCAATCGGGACATGGGAAAAAGAGCAGCGGACAAGGGTAACGGGAAATCAGATTACTTCCCTGTAACACTGTCGTCGAACTCCGGGCACAAAACGCGTTATCCTAATCTTTCACCAGGTGCAAAATCGCCGTTCGCAGGGCCCGAGTCCAGAGCCCCGTGTCCTGTGTCCTGGCTTTTTAGCTTTTCTGCCAGCGACTCGCCCAACTTCCAGACACTTCCCGCGCCAATGGTGATGATGAGGTCGCCAGGCTGTGCCTCCAGTGAAAGCTCGTGCAACAACTGCTCCTCCGAGGGCGCATAGCGCGCGTTGTTAACACCCAGTTCGTGCATGCGGCCCACCAGGCTGCCGGAAGTTACGCCGGGAATGGGTTGTTCGCTGGCGCCATAAATATCCAACACGTAGACGCGGTCGCATGCGGCAAAACTCCCCGCCAGCTCGTCCAGGAGAAATTTGGTGCGTGAATAGCGGTGCGGCTGGAAAATGGCGATCAGGCGCTTGGCTCCGCGCAGGCGGGCGGCATCAAGCGTGGCCCGGATTTCAGTGGGGTGATGGCCGTAGTCATCCACAATGGTGATGGCGCCCACCTCCGCCTTAATCTGAAAGCGCCGGTCGGCGGCTCGAAAGCGTTCCAGACCCTGGCGAATCTGTTCCGGCGTAAGGTCCAGTTCAAGCCCCACGGCAATTGTCGCCAGGGCGTTCTGCACGTTATGCTTGCCGGGAACAGGGATGGAAAAGGCGCCAAGTTCCTTGCTTTTCATAGTTACGTCGAACACTGAGCCGGCGGAAGTGAGTTCGAGAATTCTGCCCTGAACATCGGCGCCAGCCTCGATTCCGTATGTCACCACCCGTCGGCGCAACTGCGGAATTAGAGTCTGCATCAACTCCCGCCAGGGCGGGTCAAAACAAACCACCACGGTCCCATAAAATGGGACCTTGTTCATGAACGATACGAATGTGGCAGCAATGTCTTCAAGATCGCGGTAATGGTCAAGATGTTCGCGATCAATGTTGGTAACCACCGCAATCGAAGGCAGCAGGTAAAGGAAAGACCTGTCACTCTCATCCGCCTCCACCACCATCAAATCGCTTTTTCCCAACCGGGCGCTGGAATCAAAAATTTCAAGCCGGCCACCAATCACCGCCGTGGGGTCGAGCTTTGCCTCCGCTGTCATTACCGCAATCATCGATGTAACGGAAGTTTTGCCGTGCGCACCTGCCACCGCCACGTTGAACTTCATCCGCATCAATTCCGCCAGCATTTCCGCCCTCGGAATGACGGGCACCTGACGCCTTTGCGCTTCTAGAATTTCCGGATTGTCGGGTCGTACCGCGGACGACACCACCACCACCTGTGCCTCACTGGCATTGCTCGCGGCATGACCTTCAAACACCCGCGCGCCCAAACTCGCCAGCCGATGGGTTACCGGGGTCGCTTTCTGATCGGAACCTGAAACCTGAAAGCCCAAATTGAGCAACACCTCGGCGATGCCGCTCATCCCGATGCCGCCAATCCCCACGAAATGTATCTTGCGAATCTTACCTAGCATTTGTCCTTAGTCTGTGGTCCGTTGAGCTCGAAACTGGGAGATCACTCGGAGATTGCTCCGATTTTCAAGTTTCGATCTTCGATCTTCCTCTAGCTCTTGCTCGCCAAATTCTCCACCAAATCGGCAATTCGCGCTGCCGCATCAGGCTTTGCCAAACCCCGCGCGAATGTCTCCATTCGGCTGAGCGTCGCAGGGTTGGACATCAATTCCCCAATCTCCTTCGCCAGCCGATCCGGCGTCAGTTCCGATTGCGGGATGACGCGCGCCGCGCCCGCATTTTCCATGGTGCGGGCATTCTCCAATTGGTGTTGATCGGCGGCACCGGGAAATGGAACCAGCAACGCCGCTCGGCCCGCAGCGGCTAGTTCAGTTACGGCCATGGCGCCTGCGCGCGAAATCACCAAATCCGCCTGCGCCACCATTCCGGGCATGTCATCGATAAAGGCGTGAACCTCAGCGGCCAGACCTAGTTCCTGATAGACCTTCAGAACTTCATTATAATCATGTTCGCCGGTTTGGTGGATGATTCTCATCCCGCCAGCGCCCGCCGCCAATAATGACGAGGCCTTCACCATGGCCTGATTCATCGCCCTTGAACCTTGACTTCCTCCAACCACCAGAATGACAAAAGGTGACACAGTCACTCCTGCCTGTGTCCGGCCTGGCACAGTCAGGAGTGACTGTGCCACTTCGGCAGCCTTCCTGGAACGCCGCGCCGGAATCTCAAAGAACGCCCGACGCACTGGAAGCCCTGTTACGCGAGCCTTCTTTCCATACACCTTTGCCGTTTCAGCAAAGCCTAACGCTGCGATTCGAACCACTGGCGCCAGAAGACGGTTGGTGAAGCCCGGCCGAACATTAGGCTCAATCAGCACGGTGGGGATTCCCACCAGGGCAGCTTCGAGCATGACCGGACCGGCAAGGTACCCCCCCACCCCCACGACAACCTTAGGGCGAATAGCCCGGAGTATCCCGGCGGAAGCCAGAGTTGTCCGGGGTAAAGCCCATAAATTCCGCAGCCTCTTGATGCCTTTTATGCCTTTCAATCCCGCTGCTTCGACGGTATGGAGCCGAAAGCCTGCCGCCGGGACCAGCCTGGCTTCCAGCGGACGTTTTGTCCCTAAAAACTCGATCTCATACCCTCGATTTTCCGGTCCCTTACGCCCGCGTAACTCCTCTGCGACCGCCAGGGCAGGGAAAATATGTCCACCTGTCCCACCCGAGACCATCAGGATGCGAACCGGCTGGTCTGAGGTCCGAGGTCCGAATTCCGCAGCATCTAGCATGAAATAAGCCCGTTCCCCAGGCTATCCAGCGCATCCCGACCTAAAAAACCGCCAAATTTCACCCTTCATCGATCAGCCATGGTCTTTCAGCTCGATTGCTGTGAAATGTTCAGCAAGATTCCAATTGCCACAAGATTGACCAATAAGGACGACCCTCCATAGCTTACGAACGGCAGAGGAATGCCCTTGGTGGGCAGCAGTCCCAGCACGACGCTCATATTCACCAGCGCCTGTCCGACGATCATCACGGTCAGTCCAATCGCCAGGAGGCGGCCAAAGTCATCTTTGCAGGCAGCGCTTGCCTTCAATCCGCGTACCAGGATGATGGCGAAAATCACGACGACGGCAAGGCATCCGAGCAGGCCCAGTTCCTCTCCCACCACCGAGAAGATAAAGTCCGTCTGCGGCTCGGGCAGGAAGAAGAGTTTTTGCTTACCTTCCATCAATCCCACGCCACTAATGCCCCCGGTCCCAATGGCAATGTAAGACTGAATAATCTGAAATCCTTTTCCCAGCGGGTCGGCATAGGGATTCAAGAACGCGAGAATCCGGTTGTGCCTGTAGGTGGAATGGAAAACCAGGAAGTAGAGTGGGAAGAGCGCGGCCGCACCGGCATAGGCAAAATATCGAAGTTCCAACCCCGCGGAGAAGAGCATGGCCGACAGAACCAAGGCCATGGCTAAAGTGGTGCCCAAATCACGCCCGCCGAAGACCAGCGCGGCCATCAGACCGGCAATCAAACCGATCGGCGCCAGGGTGTGCTTCCAATCGTTCACCTGGCCTTTTCGCATTTCCAGGAAAAACGCCAGGAATAGAGCCAGAACGATCTTGGCAAACTCCGAGGGCTGAAAGCTGACAAACCCCAGGTGAAACCATCGATGCGTGTTGTGGCTGCGGTTTACAAACAGCACGGCGACAAGCAGGATGAACTCCAGCGCGACGGCGGGAAAGACCACCATGGGACTGGCCAGGCGCCGATAATCCATCTGCATCAAGACGGCCACTGCAATCAGGCCAGCCGCCGCCCAGGCCAATTGCCGCAGCAAGAAGTAATTGCCGTTGTCGTACCGGTCCGCCGCCATTACGGCCGAGGCGCTGAAGACCATCAGCGCGCCAAAGAGCACGAGGCCCACCACGGCGCTGAACAGGATCCGATCGGATTGGAGATGTCGAGCCATATTAAGCTAATTCAAAGTCCGCGCTTCGAAGTCCGAAGTCAATTTTCTGTTACACATCCTCACCATTAAATAACTTCGGCTGTTTGGCGCCGGGCTGCTCCCCCGACTGCCCCTTTTCCACCCCGGATCCAGAACTCCGGGCGCCAGATTTTTCTTCGGGCTTTGGACCTCGGACCTCGGACTTTGTTTTCCCCGCCGGCCGCGTTTCAAAGGGCATGACCTCATCGTCAAACTGGTCTTCCGTCCTTGCCGAAACAAGAATGGCAGGTTCGTCCTCAGGCACTATTTGCGAATCGATCGCCGGCAAATCCACCGCAGCCACCTCATAGACATAACTCAACTCGACGCGGTGTGGCTCGGAAGATGGACTTCCCTTCCCTTTTGCCGCGAGAGCGGATTCGGTCTTGCGGTTGCCAATCAATTTGGAAGTGCGCCGCTCAATGACAAGCGCATCGTGCCTCTCCGCGGGATTGGGCGGGTCTGTCGCTACCGACTCCGCAACGGGATCAGGCCTCGAAACGGGAGGCGCTGCTTCTGGATCCCTCGGGTTGGCCGCGATGACCTGGTGGCCAGTTTCCATTTTAGGTTCCATCGTGGGAACTGGCGTGGTTACGGTGGTGGAATCAGGAACAGGTTCGAGCCCAAGAATCCTTATGGAAGGCGCAACTTCCTTGGTTGATGGGGTATCCGCAGCGGCTTCAGCCGGCGCGACCACCGGGGGAACCGATGCAGACTGCAACTCTGCCACCGGAAGAGGCGTCGCAGATTCAACAGATGCAATTTTGGGTGATTGAGGCTCCGCGACTTTCCATCCGCGCGCCGATGCCATTTCCCTGGCACGCTTCCGTGCCGCCAGGCGCTTTTCCGCAGCCGACTTCTCCGCCACCGGCACGGGAGTGGGCGCCACAGGCGCTTCCGTAGCAGCAACGGGCGGCTCCACGTGTACGGTTGGTGATTCCGCTCGCACGGTCGGGGAATCGAGTGGAGTTGCCATAGAAGTCTCCACCGATTTGGCTGCCGGCTTAACCGGAGGCAATTCTACCGGGACTAATTTCGAGGCAGCGAGCACCGGAAGTTTGGGCCGGCCCGTTCTACCCGTGGCAAAATCACCTGCGAGTTTCTTAACCAAATCCTTAAAAATCCTGCCGCGCTCTTCGTAGTCATGAAACTGATCGAAGCTTGAACACGCGGGCGCCAAAAGCACCGTGTCACCCGGGCGCGACCGGGCAAACGCCTCGTAAACAGCGGTTTCAAGATCTCCCGCCCTAAGCAGGTCAACGGAGCCCAATAGCTGTTGTTCAATAATCGGAGCGGCGGCGCCAATCAACAAAACATCACGCACCCGCTCCTTGATGAGCGGAATTAGTGGAGTGTAGGGCGCGCCCTTGTCTGTGCCACCCATGATCAGGTGGACGCCATGATCAAAGGCTCCCAATGACTTCAGCGTGGCATCAACGCTGGTTGCCTTGGAGTTATTATAGAAATCCACGCCCCTGATTTCGCGCACAAATTCCAGGCGGTGCTCCACCGCCTTAAACCCGCGCACGGCCTTGCGAATGGCGGCGAAATCGGCCCCCAACAGGCAAGCGGCGGTGGTGGCCGCCAGTACATCTTCCAGATTGAAGTCGCCCCGCAGGTTCACATCGCGCGTCTCAAAAAGCACACGTTCCAAATGCCGCACGCGATAATAGACTTTCCCTCCGGAAGCAAAGACACCATCGGGAAGTTCATGGGTTCGGCTGAAGAACACCGGGCGGCTCGCGAGCGTAGACCGAAGTCCGGCCACCCAGGGATCATCAGCATTCAATACGGCGTAATCCTGCCCACCCTGATTGCGGAAAATCTGCCGTTTGGCTTCCGCGTAGGCTTCCAGGCTGGGATGCCGGTCCAGGTGATTGGGCGAGAGGTTCAACATCACCGCCACGTGCGGCCGGAAATTGTGGATGCCCTCCAACTGAAAACTGCTGAGCTCCGTCACAAACCTTGTTCCGGGCTCTGTGCTGTCAACGGCGCAGCTCAGGGCGTTGCCAATGTTTCCGCCCACAAAAGTGGGGAACCCGGAGGCCTTCAGCATGTCGCCCAGCAGTGAAGTGGTGGTGGTCTTGCCGTTTGATCCGGTAATTCCCACCAGCGGACCTTGGATGAACCAGGAGGCCACCTCAACTTCCGGATAAATGGGAATTTTCTGCTCGCGTGCAGCCTTCAGTTGCGGCAAGTCCCAGGGCACTCCGGGGCTGGTCACGATGATCTGGTTCTTCAGGAATGTTTCCACGCGCTGCGATCCAAGCTCCAATCCCACCTTGTCCTTGATGAGCTCGGGCAGGACGTCGCGAAATTTCGCCGGGGGCTTATTGTCCGTAACGGTCACCACCGCGCCGCGGCGAACCAAGGCGCGAGCCACCGCAAGCCCGCTGCGAGCCAAGCCGACCACCAGTACGCGTTGGTTTTGGACGTCCATTTTTGAAGCAGGTGTCAGGCGTCAGGGAAAAGGATAAAGGGTGAAGGCTAAAGGTTAAAGCGAAAGGACTTATCACCCTTAACACGTCATCCTTAATCCCTCATAATCCACCCTTCTTCATTTTCCTTTCATCCTTTAGCCTTCAGCCTTTGCACTATTGGCTTTACTATTTCAAATCCACGGAACACGCAAAATTTAAATCCAACACCTAACACCTTCCAGCCTACCTCAGTTTCAACGTCGTCAGCGCAAAGAGCGCGAAAACCAGCCCTACAATCCAGAAGCGGGTGATGATTTTCGATTCCTTCCAGCCGCACAGCTCAAAGTGATGATGCAGCGGCGCCATGCGAAAGACCCGTTTACCGCGCAATTTGAATGACCCCACCTGAATGATGACGGAAAGGGCTTCCAACACAAAAATCCCGCCAATGAAAGGAAGCAGCAACTCCTGCTTCACCAGCACGGCCACCGTGCCTAGCGCTCCGCCCAATGAAAGCGAGCCCACATCACCCATAAAGATTTCCGCGGGATAGGCATTGTACCAAAGGAACCCCAGGCTGGCCCCCACCATCGATCCGCAAAAAATGGTCAACTCCCCGACGCGGGGCAGATGTTCCAGGTCGAGATACTCGGAAAACACCGCGTGCCCGGCGACGTAGGTGAGCACAGTCAGTGCCGACGCTGAAATCAGCAAACACCCGATTGCCAGGCCGTCGAGCCCGTCTGTCAGGTTGACGGCGTTGGATGAACCCACCAGTACCAGAATCACAAAGAGCAGGAAGGGCAGAAACGCCAGGGGGAACGTCCACGGGTTATGGAGAAAGCGGGTAATCAGGAACGTCGGGTGAAGATGCTTGAAAAATGGGAAAGTGAGAGTGGTGGAGTATTCCCCACTCGCCGACAAGAAGACCAGAATGATGCCAAAAACTAAACTCACCAGAATCTGAAGCCAGAATTTTCCCCTTGCCGTCAGCCCTTTGTTCTGCCGGCGACGGACTTTCTGGTAGTCGTCCCAAAAACCGATAGCACCGAACGCCATCGTCGTGCCCAACGCAAGCCATACAAAAATGTTTTCGAGGTCCGACCAGAGCAGCGTAGGAACGATGATGCAGAGCAGGATCAGAACGCCACCCATGGTGGGGGTTCCGGCCTTGGCATGGTGCGCTTTTGGGCCGTCTTCGCGGATATATTGGCCAATTTGGAATTCCTTGAGCTTCCTCACCAGCCATGGCCCCAAAGCCATGGAAAGGAACAACGCCGTCATGCTGGCATAAGCCGTGCGAAAGGTAATGTAGTGGAACAGATTGAAGACGTGGAAGTCTTGGTGGAGTCTGAGATAGAGATAATAGAACATAATCAATAGTCCGAAGTCCGGGGTCCGATGTCCAAAGTCAAAAAAATCAATCAGGGGGTCCAATATCCAAAATTCGAAATCGGTCAATCCACCGATAGATTGGTTTTCCCCGCTTCGGACTTCGGACCTCGGACTGCGGACTTCCGCAGCATTTCCACCACCGTCTCCAAATGCACGCCTCGCGAGCCCTTTACCAGAACAACGTCTCCCGGTGCGATCAAGCTCTGACACAACTCGCCCGCCGATTTGGCGTTGGGAAAAAACCTTGTCTGCGAAATTGGAATGCCACCCGCGACGGCGCCTTCCACAAAAAATTGAGCCGCGCCTTGCACCCCAATCGCCCACTCCACGCCGCTCTCGGCGCACTTGCGGCCCACTTCCCGGTGCAACTCCGGTGAGGAAGGCCCCAACTCCAACATCTCACCGGCCACCACAATGCGACGGCGCACCCCCGGCCATTCGGCAAGCGCATCCAGCATGCGCTCCATGGCCAGGGGATTGGAGTTGTAGCAATCGTTGATGATCGTCACTTCACCGGGGAGGGTAAGAATTTCACTCCGCTGGTGTAAATTTTGAAATTCCGCCAATGCCTCCCGCATCTGCTCCGGAGGAATGGCGTAGACGCTTGCCGCTGCGATGGCGGCCACCGCATTTTGAATATTGTGCCGGCCCGGCAACGGCAGCGCAAAGTCAGCCTGCCAATCCGTCGTAGTCACGCGGAAGGTGCTTCCAATGCCTTCTCCCGGCATCACGTCCATGGCTCGGAATAACGCCTTCTCCGAAAAACCGAAGGTCAGGACACGTCCAGGGAATCCCTCGGCAAACTTACGCACGCGCGCGTCGTCTTCATTCAGTATAGCCACTGCACCCGAACCTGTGGAGGCGAGATAATCAATCAGCTCACGTTTGGCGAGAGCGATGGCGTCCACCGAATCGAAAAACTGCAAATGTGCGGGGGCAACGTTAGTAACCACTCCCACTTGCGGCTCCGCCAAGCGCGCCAAGCGGGCAATTTCGCCCGCTGCCGACATGGCCAGTTCCATCACCGCCACGTCGTTCTCCGGCTCCAATTGCAGCAGCGCCAGGGGAAGTCCAAAATCGTTATTCAGATTCCCCGGAGAACGCAGCGCGCGCAGACGGCGGCTGAGGATGGCCGCAATCATCTCCTTTGTGGTGCTCTTCCCCGTGCTTCCTGTAACCGCCACAATCGGCTTGCCCCAGGCGAGTCGAATTTTGTGGGCAAGTGCTTGTAAGGCGCGATGCGTATCCTCAACGGCAATCAGCGCCGGTTGCCATTCCGGTGAGGCGTTAGCGAAAAAAAACCGCTCCACAACAACGCCGGCAGCGCCACGCTGGAGCGCCGATCCCACAAACTGGTGCCCGTCAAACGTCGGCCCGTGGATGGCGAAAAAGAGCTGGCCAGGGAGCAGCGAACGCGAATCGATGGAGTAGCCCTCAACGCGGCGATCAGCCACGCCTGAGGATGTTCCTAAGTAATGCGCCACCTCCCCCAAAGATAATTTCATGGTCGAATTTCGATTGGAAAGGACAGAAGCTGGAAGTTAGAAGCTACAAAACGGTAGGTTAGCTTCTCTATTCCAACTCCTAACTTCTACCTCCTAACTTCTACTTCCCGTACCCCATTTCCCTCAACACCTTGCGGGCCACGTCGCGGTCGTCAAAATCGATCTTTCCGTCTTTGAGAATTTGATAGGTCTCGTGGCCTTTGCCCGCGAGAACCACCATATCGCCATCGCGCGCTTCTTCCAGCGCTTTACGGATGGCAAGGGCGCGATCTACTTCCGCAATGTAAGGAGTGCCTGTTCGCTGCAGGCCAACCAGAGCGTCCGCCATGATTAACAGCGGATCCTCACTGCGGGGATTATCCGACGTCAGCACGACGAAATCCGCCAGCGAGCCGGCGGCTTCTCCCATGCGGGGACGCTTGCTGCGGTCGCGTTCCCCGCCGCAGCCGAAGAGAACAATCAGACGGTCGCGAGTAATTTCGCGCGCCGTCTTCAGAACATTTTTCAAGGCGTCGTCCGTGTGGGCGTAATCCACCACCACCAGAAACGGTTGGCCTTCGTCAATCCGTTCGAAGCGGCCCGGCACCGCCTGCAGGTTGGCAATGCCTTCCTCAATTCTGGTACTGGCAATCCCCATGGCTACCCCCGTTGATATCGCGGCAAGAATGTTCGCCAGATTGGCGCGTCCCAGCAGCGGAGAAACGATTTGCAGCATTCCCGCCGGCGTTTCAATTGCAGCTTCTGTTCCACTGGCGCTTGATACTACGTGCGTGGGCGTCACTTGCGCCTTACCGTCCAGCCCATAAGTAATATGATGCGGGTAGGGCAGGTCCAGGAGGCGCGCGCCCCACGGATCGTCGGTGTTGATCACGGCCCAATTGGGAGGCGGAGCCCCCAATCCCTCAAAAAGACGCCGCTTGGCCTGGAAGTAGTGCTCAAAATCCTTGTGATAATCCAGGTGGTCCTGGGTCAGATTGGTGAACGCAGCAACGGCAAAATGAAATCCCCACACCCGCTCCTGAGCCAGCGCGTGGGAGGAAACCTCCAATACCGCAGCCTTACCGCCCGCTTTCACCAGTTCGCCAAAGTAGGTCAACAGATCCAGCGACTCTGGGGTGGTGTTGTTGGCCACCTTGGTCTTGCCACCCATGCGGTATTCAATAGTGCCGAAAACACCGCTTAGAATTCCCGCCGCGGCTAAAACGCTTTCCACCAGATAAGTCGTGGTGGTCTTGCCATTGGTGCCGGTAATACCAATCAGTTGAAGGCTCTGCTCCGGGTGGTTCAGCAGGATGCGGCCCGCGTCCGCCAGTGCCCGGCGAATGGCGGCCACCTGGATCCATCGTCCGGCCAATTCAGGTGAGGCAGCCTGTTCACTGACGACGGCGACGGCGCCCCGTTCCATCGCCTGGGGAATGTAGGCGTGGCCATCTGCCTTTTCCCCTCGAATGGCAAAGAAGAGGGTTCCCGGCCGCACTTCCCGAGAGTTGTAGGCGAGCGAAGAAATTTCCAGCGCGGCGTCTGCACCCGAGTGCAGAACCGGCAAGTCATGGAGTAGATCGCCGAGCTTCATCTTTCTCACGTTTAAGGCCACCCAAATTCGAACTTCCTTCCCGTGCCCCCTTGGGGGAGAAGAACCAGCCGAAGATTACCGGGATGGCGCAGATCTCTTGCCCTCGCCCGTCGCGAAAATCCGGCGTTGTGGGTTGAATTCACCGCCCTCGCCCCCATGGGGGAGAGGGTGGGCCGCCCCGCGCGTTTTCACAAGCGGGGGCGGGCCGGGTGAGGGGGTATAGACCTAACGAGCTCAACCCAACGCCTCCGGTAGCGACCCTACAAAGTCCAGCACTTATTGCACGAATAGCTCCGGGGCCTGAAGAACTATCCCGACGGGCGTCGGCGTTCGAGGAAACCCGCGCGCTTTGTCAATCTGTCCCGCCGTGCTTGCCAGGGAGTGCGTCTCGCGATGGGCACGTGGAACATCCACGGTCTTTACCCCCTCACCCGTCTCGCCTCGGCTGATGAAAGCGCCTCGTCGAGCGACCCTCTCCCCCAAGGGGGGCGAGGGAGGTTATTTCAAATCGACCATCCGCAATCAACCGTCGGCAATCGACAATCGACGATTGGCAATCGACCATCGGCAATTTATCTCGACATTCGCACCCAAATTTTTGTTCCGGAAGGCACCTGAGCCCCCGCGGCGGGGTTCTGTTGAGCCGCCAGGCCGCTACCCACCAGATTAAGGTCAAGACCCAACTTCTCGCATTCCAAGGCAACACGGCGCGTCGCCCAGCCGGAAAAATCCGGTACGGTCACCAGCGGGCCATCGCCCAAAACGACTGTGTTGGTATTGAATTCCCCATCCGCAGGGTTAGCCTGCGCGGGGGCAACGGGAACGAGCCCCGTGTGAAACGATGCTGTTTTTACGGGAGACGTGGCAGCTCCAAAAGCACTCCGATCCGAAGGAAGGTATCCCGCAAAGACATCCTGCTTCTGGTCAGGAGCCTTCACAGGTTTAGGGGTAACGATCTGAGGCCATCTTGAGGGATTGTCTTGAGGAACGTTCAAATACCCTAGCGTTTGCTCTGCGATGGATCGAAATACCGGAGCTGCCACTTCTGCCCCGTAATATGCCCCCACCGGTGAATCGATGACCACCAGAATAGTCACCGCCGGGTTTGTAGCGGGAGCAAAACCTATAAAAGAAGCAATGTGAAGCGAGCGGTTGTAAGAACCGTTCGCGTCGACCTTTTGCGCCGTGCCCGTCTTGCCGGCGGAGGTGTAGCCGCCCAACTGTGCTGCCTTGCCGGTGCCGTGGTCAACCACCGCGGTAAGAATCTCACGCATCGTCTTGGCCGTGTGCTCGCTCAATACGCGATGACCTGAGGCCGGCGGCAAGGCATCATGGTGAGCGCCCAGGAAAACGTCGTGAACGATTCGAGGTTCAAAGAGCATTCCACCATTGGCAATGGCTGAGTACATCGTCACCATCTGCAAGGGGGTCACGGCAGCCTCTTGCCCAATCGACATTTCGCCAATGGAAATGCCTGACCAGCGGCTGGGCGGCTGGAGCAGCCCACGCTCCTCACCGGGCAGTTCCACACCAGTCTTGGCGCCGATGCCGAAAGCGCGGATGTAACGGTAGAGCCGGTCCTGGCCAAGCCGGAGACCCAGCTTGATGGTGCCCACATCACTCGATTCGGCCACCATATCAGTAAGGGTCATGACGTAGTGCGGCTTGTCATCGTGAATCGTGTGACCTGCCAGCACGATTTTGCCGCCCTGGCAGTCAATGATTTCGTCCGGTGTAGCCAACTTCTCTTCCAGCGCGCCGGAGACCGCGATTAACTTGAAGGTGGAGCCGGGCTCGTAAACCCACCCCACGGCGCGGTCCAGGCGTGCCTCGGAAGAGCTGCCATTGACATTGTTGGGATCAAAGGTGGGTTGATTGGCCAGAGCCAGGATTTCACCCGTATTGGGATTCTGAACTATTACCACACCGCCCGCCGCGTGCGCGCGTTCCACCTCTTCCGCCAGGGCCTTTTCCGCAGCATATTGGATCTTCTGGTCAAGCGTCAGCACCACGCTCTTCCCGGGGACCCCCTGCCAATCGGTGCTGTGAAAAGTGTGGCGGCGAGCGTCGGAAGCCAGCAGCATTCGGCCGGGCTTGCCCGTAATCTGATCGTTCAGCGCGTACTCAATCCCCCCCAAGCCTTTGTCATCCAAACCGACATAGCCAATCGCTTGCGCGGCCAAATCTCCTTTGGGATAGAAACGCTTGGTTTCGCGCTCAAAGTAGATGCCCTTCAGATTCAAGTCGCGGACGCGAGCGGCCTCATCCGGGGTAACGCGCCGCTTAACCCAGCAGAAGGAATGGTTGGACTGAAAGTGATTGCGAAGGTCTATCTCATCCACCCTCAGGACGGGGGCGAGCAGGGACGCCACCATCTGGGGCTCCGTCAGCTCACTCGGAACGGCGTAAACGGAGTCCACGCCCAGGCTCATTGCGAGTGGATTCATCTGCCGGTCGAAGATGGCTCCACGCGGCGGCGCCACTTCAATCGTGCGTTGCTGCTGGCGTTGGGCGCGACCCATAAAATCAGTATATTGAATGACTTGAAGATAGTAGAGGCGTGCCGCAATGAAAACGAACCAGACAAAGCACAGCGCGCCCACAATCAGTCGCCGCCTCTCAAGGCGAGACCGATCGGGCTTCGCCGTGCGAGAATCTGGCTTGCGTCGGCGCATCGCGTTTATGGCTCGTGTGGGATGTCCGCGCTTCCCGCGGAGAAGTTTCGTGCCAGTTCCGGACTGTCCGGAGCAGTCGTAGCAGGCTCAGCCCCCGCCACCCGAATCAACTTTTGCGGGTTGGGCGTGACCATTCCTAACTGCGTCCGCGCCAGCGTGTCGATCCTCTGTGGATCGGCCAACGCCGCCTGTTCCAGACGGTACGTGTGATTCTGCTCTTCCAGCGTGGCATAATCGGCTTTGAGCTGTTCAATCTGGTAGCCGTAGCGAACACACTGAAAATGCTGCCATGCCAGCAGCAGCAAAAACGAAAAAACCAGGACTCCCAATCCCAAAAGACTGAGAAGTTCACGGCGACGCTCCACGTCAACCACCCGCACAAGGCGGGAGTTGTCGATTTGCTTCACAAAGTAAAAGTCTGGGAAAGTCGCCCGGCCACCGGTCGGAGCGCTTCTCAGACGCCGCTTGGTCTTCGGTAAGGTCAATGCTACTGTTGCCATATTTAGTACCGGGACTGGAGTCTCGGGACTCGGGACTCGGGAAGATATTCCCCCGCGCCCATTCCCTACTCCCTACTCCCTACTCCCTGCTTCTCTGCCGCCCGCAACTTGGCGCTGCGGGCTCGCGGATTGACTTGCACCTCTTCTTCGGTCGGACGAACCACTTTACGGGTCAACGTTGTTGCCAAGCCTTCGTCCTGCCATCGGCGGAAGGCTTGCTTCACTGGGCGGTCTTCCAGCGAGTGAAAGCTCAGAACCACCACTCGCCCTCCAGGCCGCAGAACCGTAAGGACCTTATTGAGAAACTGCTCCAGATTTTCCAGTTCCCCATTGACCGCCAGGCGCAGCGCCATGAAGCTGCGCGTCGCCGGATGAATTTGGTGGAGGCCCGCCCGGGAGGGGGTTGCTCGCGTCACCACCTGCGCCAGTTCGGTGGTAAATCGATACGGACGGGCCTTCACAATGGCTCGCGCTATACGGCGCGAGTGGCGCTCTTCCCCCAACTTGTAAAAAATGTCTGCCAGCTCCCGCTCATCGGCGTAATTCACCAGGTCAGCAGCGGTCAATTCAGCCCCAGGGTCCATTCTCATATCGAGGGGCCCCGCCTGGTTGAAGCTGAAGCCGCGGGAGGCATCGTCAAGCTGAATCGAACTCAATCCAAGGTCGGCGATCACGCCATCGACGGGCGGCAATCCGCTGGCGCCGTGCAATGCATCAATTTGTGCGAAATTCCCGTGTTGAATCATCAACTTATCGCCAAATCCAGCCAGCCTCGCGCCAGCCACTTCCAGCGCCTTCGGGTCGCGGTCCAAACCCAGGAGCCGGCCGCTTTCCAGACGCTTCAAAATCTCTTGCGAATGCCCCCCACCGCCCAACGTCGCGTCAATGTAAATCCCGTCGGGCCGGACATTCAGGAATTCCAGTGATTCGCGGACCAGAACCGACACGTGGACAACCTTGGCCGCGTGATTTGGGACTTGGGACTCGCTGGGTCCGGGTTCGCACTGGGCATCGTCCTCATGCACTGAATTTTCATCCCTGCCTCAAATTCCGATTGGGAATCGAGACTTGTGGGTCAGCAAATAGCATTGCGGCGACAACCGCAATTAGAATCACAAGGAACTGAATCACGAAAAACACTGGAATGACCAAGCTTAAGGAACGCATTCATCCACCCACCGTGTCGTGAATTCCCCATCCTCAGATTCCCAAATTGCCCAGCTCATCCATGGCCGCCTCGGGGAAGGGCTGGGTCATGGGCTCGCGGAGGCGCTCCAGGCTCCAGACTTCCAGGTACTCTTCCAGATGGCCGATTACCGCAACCTCGCCGTGCATCCCCGCGGATTCCCGCAGGAGCGACGGAATCAGAACCCGCCCCTGTGCGTCAGCGTGGGCCGTCTGACCCCAGTAGTTGGCGCGATCCAGAAATTGCTTCTTGGCCTTGTTCATCGAGGGCAAGGGAGCCAACTTTTCTTCAATCTTGATCCAAACGGGCAGAGGGTAAACTCGAACCGATTGTCCATCCAGGCTGGTGACGAAAAACTCCGGGCCGTACTTCTCATCCAGCAGGGCCTTGAAGGCTGTCGGGATCTTCAGCCGCCCTTTTTCATCCACTGACGCCGGATTGTTTCCGCGAAACATGCCACCCGCCCCCAGCCACTTTCAGCCCTTAAAGATCCCCAAATGGTCACAAATTTCTACTTCTACCCACTAATTTCCACTGATAGTATGTTTGTCACCGGACCTTGTCAAGAAGTTTTTTGATTTTTTTTGGTGGTAGGCGAAAATTCCAGATCTGAAACGATTTTTCCAGGACCTTATTTGTACAAGCTAACACATCCGATCGCAATTCGGGAGAAATTCTGGCCAGATGCACAGGCATTTTTCCCTTGCTTCGCAGACATTGGATGCCTCTCGTGGAACTGTCGTTCATTTGTACTGTCCGCCCCGGTGTAAAAGAGC